>MNJS01000052.1 GCA_001920395.1 Thaumarchaeota archaeon 13_1_20CM_2_39_20 | reverse complement strand
TGATAAAACTGAACCAGGTGCCTTCAATTATCCATTTTATAGAATTTTCGTTGATACCCTTAGTAATACGGGACTTATTGTAAACAAAAACTTGGCTAGTGGAGTCAAAATAAGCGTCATGGATGTCGAAAAAGGGAAGGTCGCTCAGCTCAATATGTGGGAGGACAAGCCAACTCTTGAAGCTGCATTGATGTATCCTGGAAGATATGTAATATCAACCGTACATACGAAAGACAATCAGCCAATTCTTGCTGCATCCACCGATAGATTGCATAACATAGCAGGAAAATATGTTGGAAAAGATGACCCCATTTGTATCATAAGAACTCAGAAGGATTTTCCGGCCACTGAAGAAGTAGGCGCTGCGTTTAGCAATCCACACTTAGTAGCTGGTAATACTAGAGGAAGCCACCATATGCCGCTTATGCCTGTTAAGATAAACTCATCTGCGAGTATCAACTTTGCAATACCAATTGTATTAGCTCTTGTTTTCAGTATGCATCATGGAAAATTGATTGGACCAGTAGATGGATTTTCTACTGCCGATTGGGATTACATTAGAACGATAGCTGTGAAAAGAGCAATTGCGATAAGAAGTCAAGGTTTCATTCATCCAGCGACTCTAGTTCCATCGGAGCTAGAGTATGCCGAGGGCTATAGAGCTAGGATGAGTGTGCTTTGGAGTAAGATGAGACCTCTACCTGGCACCAAAACTCACCAATCTAATCATCAACAGCAGCATCCTGTTATACCTAGACCTTCAACACAGAGGCAAAAACAAATAGAACAACCAAAGCTGGTGCCAAAGACAGAACAGCCAAGATCTGATGCAAGTGCAGAATCTGCTACAAAAGTAAAGAAGATACGAAAGCCAAGAAAAGCAAAGTCAGAGCCAGCTAAAAAAGAATGAAAGACAAAGACAGAAGCCTATGAGCCAAATAACTAATCCATTCTTCTTGTGATTACAACTTTTATTATCGAGTTATAGACTAAGAACGTTGGTAAAGAAAATACAGATTTTAATTGTTGGCAATAATGAGAATGGCTCCACGCCTGAGCTTGAAAAAGTAGCATATGAAACAGGAATAGAAGTTGCAAAATCTGAAGCAGTGCTTATTACTGGCGGTCTTGGCGGTGTGATGAAAGCTGCTTGTCTAGGAGCTAAGGACGGTGGTGGACTTACTGTTGGAATCATTCCTCAAAATGACCCATCTTTTGCAAATGAGTTCTGCGACATAGTGATACCAAGCGGAATTGGACTTGCAAGAGATTTCTTAACTGCTCTGTCAGCAGACGGTGTCATCATTATTGGAGGAGCCACAGGTACTCTGTCAGAAACATGCGCCGCGTACATGCATAAAAGACCGATCGTAGCAATAAAAAATACTGGCGGGATCGCAGAGAGGTATGCGGATAAGTATCTTGATCACAGACAGAATGTGAAAATAATTGGCGTAACTTCACCAAAAGAAGCAGTAAAAGTGATTTTTGACATAATTAATTCTGCAAAGAAATAAGATATTGGTCTGGCTCGTAGAAACTACCATATTTTTTGGCAAGAGATTTTAATTCCTTAACAATGTTCGCGATTCCAAACTCTTTTGCAGTCTCAAATATAGGTTTTCTAAGTCCCATTCCTAAATTAAGCGCCTTTTCTATCTCTTGCACATCACTTACTTGGTTTGTGATAAGCCAAGCCACGTTATTTAGAATCGTACTCAACAGTTGAATTGGATTAAATTGTTTTCCTAATTCTTCCGATAGGTTTTTTCTTTCATATTTCTCGCCAGAATATACATAAAAGCCAGCACCAGTTTTTTGGCCAAGTTTGTTTTGATCAAATAACTGCTGAATCAACGGATGAGGATTGATAACCTTCCTGTCTCTAGAATACATCTCAAATGTAGCTTTATGAATTACATCCAAGCCAGTAAAATCAGCAAGCTCAAAGATCCCCATTGGAAAGCTCAGACAGAATTTAACAGCAGAGTCTATTTCCATCATTGATGCTTTGGTCCTATCCATGGTCCATGCAGCTTCGTGAACAAGCGGAATGAATATTCGGTTTATCATGAATCCAGCCACATCTTTCTTGCATAGTACAGGTTCCTTTGATACTGATTTTACGAAATTCATAGTAAGATCAACCAATTCTTTAGGAGTTTTCTGCCCAGGAATCACCTCCACTAGTTTCATCAGCTGTGGTGGATTAAAGAAATGAATTCCTATGAATTTATCTGGTCTGCTTGTTATGTTCGCAATTTCAGTAATTGGAAGTGTACTTGTATTTGATGCGTATATGGTTTTCTTGTCAGCAACATTATCTACTTCTGTGTAAACTTTTTTCTTCAAATCCATTATCTCTGGAACCGCCTCGATCAATAGATCACAATCCTTGAGTGCATCCGCTAATTCAACTTTAGGCGTTATCCTTGCAAAGATTTCTTGCGCCTCTTGTTCTGATATTTTTTGTTTTGCCACAAGTTTGTCAAGACTCCATCTGATTTTCTCCATAGCTTTGTCCAAAAGTTGTTTTTCTATGTCGCGTAGAACAACATTGTATCCCGCCGTGGCAGAAATCTGAGCTATTCCATGACCCATTATGCCCGATCCAAGAACTGTTACGTTTTTTATTGTCATCTTAACTCTGTAAAATTATCCCTTTGTAAGTTATTCGGCCATCCTCAGAGACTGTCTATTATTTCCTTTAGATGTGAAGGCAACTCTGGGAGCTCGCCTGTGTGACTTACGTTATTTTGTAATATATCTAGTCCTATTCTTCTGACTTTTTGAGTTCCAATAAGAGTAGCTATTGCTCTATCGATATCTTTTTGCTCGAGAACATTTTTGAGCCGATCAGTCAATGTGTTTTCAGTCTCATACTTGTTGATGGCATATTGTAATAGGATCAATTTGTCATTAGTTGAGAGATCTTCCATATTCGGACTTGTTCTCTCTCCATAAAAAATCTTTTTAAAAAGTTTTTACTCTATGCTAGAATAACTCTTGTAGCTATCTTCTTAAAACCCAAGAACAATCGTAGTCTAGATTTTGGATATTGAGAAATTTACTGAGGACGTATACACAATAGCAGAAAAACTGACTGCCGGTCAATCGCCCGAGATAAAATCAAAGATAAATTTTGTTCGTGAAAGATTAATCGAATTATACCAGAAGAATCTAGTCAAGATTAACCATTCTGTGCTTGAGATAATTTGTGCGTCAAACCTCATCTCGCAAGGTTACACGGTAGATATAGAAAAACACCTTTCAGAAATTCTTATCTGTGATGTATTTGCGACAAAAGGCGATGGCACATTTATTATGGAAATTGAGACAGGATTTACACCACCTGACCATGCATTAGATACTATTGATTACTACGTGGCAAGAATTGGAAGTAAAATAGCAAGATACAGTCAATATTGCTCCAAATTTGCACTTGCCACTCCAGTTGTTGGAATTTTACCTATCCCGAAACTATTCCTTAAACCACCAGGTAAAAGAACAAAAGATGAAATTCAAGCAATAAAGGATCTTGTTGACAGATTTTACAAAAATCCTCCCATTGAAATAAATGATATTGTAAATGCGAGATTGCACTCAGTATACTTGATCAATATTGACAAATGTTTTGCTAAACAAGTTGATCCTTATACATACCTTGAACTCACGGAAAAGCTGCAAGAAGCTAGCGAATTAGATTTGTAAGTCTTGAGGGAAATATTTTAGGTAAATTATAATTTTGCAATCTTGGAGTTTCAAAATTGCAAATCTTTATTTTTCTTAATTGCTAGACTTGCTCTTCTACGTTCTTTCATGCATGTCTTAATCTCTTGATCACTGTGATTCTTTACAGGTTTACCGCATATTGCGCATGTTGGATTTGGCACAATTGGTTTTCGTTCAAACTTCAACACCCTTTGTTTTTATTTCAATAATATAACAGCTAAGAAATGGACAGCTAGGTGCATTTCTGAGAGTTTTCAAGCTGAATTATTGAACGTAATATTAAGCCCGATATGCCAAGATGAGATGTGAGAAATGCGGCAGTCTCCTCCAATGCGTTCCTTCCTCTATAGCCCTCGTCGTATGTCATTTCAATCATACCTTTATCAGTTTCAATAAAAGCTGTAATTAACGAATATGGGCCTAACTTCTCGTCTCTCTTTTGTATGTATAAATTTAGATGCACATTCTTGACTGTATAACCTCGTTCCACAAATTCGCCTGAGGACATCAATATGATGGTCTTGTCAGGGGCTCTGTTAATCCTTTGAGGATCTATTACGTCTACCACTTTCACTTGATTAAGTACGTTAATCTTTCTAAATAATCTTCTTGATATCTTTAGATGAGAGCCTTGAGAGTCAGATCAGGTCCCATAGGCAATGTAGCCTATTATTGCTTTTATAGAATGAAATCATATTGATAATAATCATGGAGGAATCATGAAGTGAACATATACGACACAAAATCTGTGCGCTGTAGCAGATGTGGCAGATTTATTGGAGAAATAGCATATGATGCAATTATAACGTTTCCAAAGTGTGGCAAATGTGTCAATCCACTTCACGAAAATGAAGACAAAGTGAGTTATACAATTAGCAAATACAGTCATAATGTTGAAGCTATGGTCTAAAAAGTAGAAACATATGACGGCTATTTTTCATCGTCTACCGTTCCCCCCTGCCCGTAGATCACGGGCATGGTAACAGTACTGGTAACATGTGCTACATTCCTTACCTTGCTTATAGTGGCATCAACTTTCATGGCATCGTTTGCCTGAACCTTGACAAAGACATCATACCTTCCCATTACGCCGTTTACCTCAACGACATCTGGAAATCCTTTGACCTTGGCAATCACTTCCTTTTCATTGCCTGGTATACAATTCGCCAGAATATACGCAATCATATTCAATGGACAGATGTGAGTCGTTAAATAACCTATCTCATTCGACGCACAGAGAATATCAATATGATTGTCAACATGCCAACTGTAAGCACCACGGTAGATATGGGTCCAAACTCAGGTATTACTGTACTACCTATTATTTTGAGCTCATTAGAGCCAGCTTGAATCGGGCAGTCCAAGATCCTTTCCGTACTGGTCTCTGATTGAGTACATTGAATCTCCTTTTCATCTACTTTCATAATTAGTAAATTATAAGGATAATCTATCACATTTTTTGGAATTTGAAACTCTTGCTTCACTGAATGAGACATCTTGCTTGTATCCATGGAAATCGCAATAGTCTTATCTGCGTCAAAAACTCGTGCATTTCCGTATTTGATTTGGTTTGTATCGTTACTTCTAACTTTTATTTCTCCTTCTAAAACTGGAATAATTATTAGTTGCCCGACATTTACCACAAAATGTATCTGCGCTGATTGAGTTCCATGCTTGATGTTTATGGTATATGCACCTCCCAGAGAATCGTCACTCAATACGAAATCATGAACAAAAAGATTGTTCATAAGAGTAACCTGACCAACATCAAAGACATTTCCCATCGGATTACGTACAATTATTGTGACAGGCATTCCACTAACAAGCTGAACTGATCCTGTTACAACAACCTTATCTCCTGGTTCGTATGATTCCTTGCTAGTTGTAGCAGAAATTCCAGAATTTTGTGCATATACAGCGTTTGTAGACGGAATAATCAATAACATTGTGAGAATGATTAGTCCTGTGTTCTCGACATGCATGAAAAGTTTTGACGTTTTTATTATATTTAACTGTAGACTTGTAAATCGATCTTATAATTAGTGAGACGGCCCCTGTTTTAATATGGTTCTGTAACTATCGCCTAGAGGAAAGCGTCAAGACCAGGCTTAGAATCCATTTCTTGTTGTTCAAGCATCTTTGACATCTTTTCGCCCATGTTCTTAGCTGCTGTAACTTTTCTTTTACCAATCCAATAGTATGTCTCGTCAACTGTATCTTTTGCAATTAATACTATCAATTTTCCGTAGTCTTTTCGACCAGTTCTACCCTTCCTCTGTACATATCTTATAGAACTTGGTACATTGTCAAAAAATATGACGTGATTTACTTCTGAAATATCAAGTCCCTCTTCCCCAACTCTAGTTGCTATCAGAACTTTGTACACTCCATCTCTGAATTTTTGTAAGGTCTCTATCTGTTTCTTCTGTTTAAGACCTGTTTCTCCTGCCTTTCCGATCAAAAATCCGGCTGGGATTCCCATTTCTGTTAATTTCTGATGTATGACATCAACGGAATCCCTATAACTTGTAAATACCAAGGCCTTCCCGGAAATCCTTTGTAATACTTCTTTTAATTTTATTATCTTGGAATGTTCAATCCCTTTTGCTTGTGCGTCTTTTGCCAGTTTTATTGCTTTAACAAAATTAGGATCATTCTCAAAAAGATCTTTTATTCCAATCCCTTTTTTCTGTCTTGTTCTATCACAGAATCTAAGAAATGTTGTTACACCGTGAGATTCAAGAATATTTAAAGCGTGAATCAGTCTTATTGCGGTGAACAGAGGCTTTGCCGCTTTTCTATTTTGTCGTAAAACAAATTCTCTCACACGAAGAAGCTCTGATAATGATCTACTATTTGATAGGCTCAAACCTGTTCTTCGTAACTCGTCATATCTTGATTCTATTGCGGTTTTGATGCAGAATTGTATTTGTTTCAGCTCAGACGGAAGCTCCACCGTAATCCATTCCGTATCGGTTTGTTGGATGTATGGTTTTACATCGGAGCTTTCTTCGGTTCTTTGTGCTATGCTTGCTATTTTCAGAATCCGTATGATCTCAGAAGCTTTTTCTTTCTCACTTGGCAATGTTGCAGTCATTCCAATAATTCGTAGATCCGAATTTTGAAAGCGTTCTGCAATACCGGCATATGCATAATATCCAATTGTTCTATGTGCCTCATCAAATATGATTAGACTAAACTGTTTAGGTGAAACAAGTTGTCTATCCAGATCATTCTTGACAATTTCAGGGGTGGCACAGATCACACTATTTATCCACAGTGTTTTACGCTTATTGATTAGATCTTCTCCAGTGATCAGTGCTATGTCTTCTATTAGAAGACTATTCTTCAGAAATTCATAATGTTGATGTGCCAGTACACGTGTTGGGGCAAGAAACAATACACCGCCTTTCCTTTTTGAAAGAAATTCTGCGATCACCTGAAGAGCAACTGCTGTCTTTCCAAGTCCAGTGGGAAGAACAATTAGGCAATTCTCACTCATGGCTTGTTTTGCAAGATTTACCTGATATTCTCTGTACTCTATAGCGGATTTTTTAATTAGCTTATGTTCTATGTGCACTCCATTCAAGCATCTTCATCTTATTGCTTATGGGTAAAAAGGTTCTTGGAAGTTGACTGCCACACAAAGCTTAACATCTAATTGCACTTTTTGTAATCTTATATTATGGCGCGGTACAAGTCCCTTGTGAAAAAAGAATTTGAGCGTCCGACTTGGGATGAATATTTTATGCTCCAGGCAGAACTTGCAAAACTACGATCTAATTGCATTACAAGACATGTTGGTGCCGTAATAGTACGAGAACATAGGCAGATAGCAACTGGATATAACGGGACTCCTCCGGGTGTAAAGAATTGTTATGAGGGGGGTTGTCAGAGATGCCAACTCAGAGCAGAAGGCAAACTAGCCTCTGGCGAAGGGCTTGATAGATGCCTTTGCAACCACGCTGAAGCCAATGCCATAATGCATTGTGCAATTCTTGGAGTAGGATCAGGAACCAAAGATACCACCCTTTACACTACATTTGTGACTTGCTTAGAATGCAGCAAAATGGCCATTACGATAGGAATTAAGAGAATAGTGTGTCTTGACTCCTATCCAGAAACAGATTATCAATTGCTAGAGGACGCAGGGGTAGAGGTTGTTCTTTTGGACAAGAACGCAGTAAACCATTGGATAAATGTCATGCTTGGAGAACCCGCTACCAATGTGCTGCTCAAGTGAGATAACATGCAATCTTTAGGCGCAGTTGACGAGGTTACCGATACTATGCCGCCTGCACTTTTGGTTTCTGCTACTTATGACAGTCAGAAAAAAGCAGCAGTTTTAAAATTCTACGAACCCGCTTCACAGAAGGTTCTTCTGTGGACTGACAATACTGGCCACAAGCCATATTGCTATTCCAAACTGGAACCGGAGGAATTAAAATTTCTATCAGAACGAAAGGACGTAATAAGACTTGAAAGAGCGAAGAAACAAGACTTACTCAAAGACAGAACTATCGATGTCACCAAAATAGTAGTGGCTGATCCTTTGGCGATAGGTGGTACACAGACTGATAAGAGTATCAGAAATATATTAGAAACATGGGAATCTGATATAAAATATTATGAAAATTATTTGTATGACAACTCTTTGACAGTTGGAAGGTATTATATCATTGATAATGGAAATCTCAAAGAATATTCGTATCCTATTCCTGACGAAGTCCAGCTTGCATTAAAGGGATTGCTTTACGATAAAGTAACAAGTATCGGCATTATAGACCCAAAAGAATTTCAAAACCACATAATTGAGTGGGCCAATCTTCTCAACCAGCCAGTCCCAAGCATTAGAAGAGTAAGCTTTGATATCGAGGTTCAATCAGAAGCAGGAAGGATGCCTGACGCCAAAATTGCGGACAGCAAGATAACTGCAATAGCATTTTGCAGCAGTGATAACTTCAAACAAGTATTTGTCTTAAAAAGACAAGGAAAGCATCTAGGAAATAATGAACTTTCTCAAGATGTTAAGATTAGCTTCTATGAGGAGAACAAAGAAGCCGATATGATTAGAGACGCATTCAGGATTCTGACGAGTTATCCTTTCGTAATTACGTTCAACGGTGATGACTTTGATATGCCGTACATGTATAATCGAGCAGAGAGACTAGGAATCGAACTCAAGAACATCCCATTAATCATGATGAGGGATTCTGCAACACTCAGACAAGGTGTGCACATTGATCTATACAGAACATTTTCAAATCGCTCATTCCAAATATACGCCTTTAGTCACAAGTACAACGATTTCTCTCTAAATAGCGTAGCTCAGGGTTTGATAGATGAATCAAAAATAGAATATGACGGAGAGCTCGAAGACCTTTCGTTGCATGATCTTGCCAATTATTGTTTTAATGATGCAAGAATAACACAACAGCTGACTAGCTTCAACAATGATTTGCTAATGAATCTTCTTGTTGTCATAACAAGAATAGGTCGCATGCCAATAGATGACATTTCCAGGATGGGAGTCTCGCAATGGATTCGAAGTCTCTTTTATTTTGAGCATAGAAAACACAATTTTTTGATTCCAAGGAGAGAGGAACTTGAACAAAAGTCTGTTGCCGCATCTACTGAGGCCATAATCAAAGATAAAAAATATCGAGGTGGACTCGTTGTAGAACCAACTGAAGGTATTCACTTCAATGTGTTTGTCATGGATTTTGCAAGTCTGTACCCAAGCATCATCAAGGTGAGAAATCTATCATATGAGACAGTACGATGTATTCACGATGAATGCAAGAGCAATGTCATCCCTGAAACAACCCATTGGGTTTGTATAAAAAGAAATGGTTTGACTGCAATTCTCATTGGTTCGTTGCGAGACTTACGTGTTAATTACTACAAGAATCTATCGAAGAATCCGACATTAAGTGAAGACCAAAAGCAACTATATACAGTAGTAAGCCAAGCGCTAAAGGTCATATTAAATGCAAGCTATGGAGTCATGGGAGCCGAGATATTTCCTCTGTACTGCCTACCAGTTGCTGAAGCTACCACCGCGGTTGGCAGATATACTATTCTAGAAACAATTGCTAAATGCAAATCAATAGGAATTCAAGTTTTGTATGGTGATACTGATTCACTATTTCTCAAAGGGCCAACAAAAGAACAGGTACAAACCGTAGTCAATTGGGCAAAAGAAGAATTTGGTGTTGATTTAGATCTTGACAAGGAATACCGATATGTTGTTTTTAGTACAAGAAAGAAAAACTATTTGGGAGTACAAAAGGATGGCAAAGTAGATGTGAAGGGATTAACAGGAAAAAAGTCTCACACACCGCCATTTATAAGAAATCTTTTCTACGAAATCCTAGAAATTCTATCCAAAGTAAAGACAGGAGAAGAATTTGTTGAATCAAAGCAAAAGATAAGCGAAATGATATCACAATACGCCAAGAAATTAAAGGCAAAACAGATTGCGCTACCAGATCTTGCGTTTAATGTCATGATAAGTAAAGCCCCATCAGAATATGTGAAGACTATTCCACAACATATCCGTGCGGCAAAACTTTTAGAAAAGACGAGAGAAATAAAAAAAGGCGATATCATATCATATGTCAAAATAATCAACAAGCCAGGAGTCAAACCCGTGGAAATGGCGCGCCCAGATGAGATAGACTCATCAAAATACATGGAGTTTATGGAAAGTACGTTTGACCAGATACTGTCTTCAATGGATATTGATTTTAACACTTTAATTGGAGCCCCAAAACAAACTGGACTAGATCAATTCTTCTGGAATTAGCGTGTCATTATTTGTCCATCCCATTGTCACTATATCGCAAGGTGCGTCTTATGCCGATTTATCATGCAGAATACTGAGACAGGAAGTATTGCCAAATTACTCGTGACTAATATCAGCATAATTTATAAAGGAAATTTATAATTATTATAAATATGCGAGAAGATTCATGTAGAACCTGCGGAGGAACGATGAAAAAATTTCAACGCTGTCTAGTTTGCAGCGGGATAATCAAATCTATCTGTAGCCAATGCAGAAGGCCTGGCGATGAGCAGATTCATATGAATTGCGGCATGGAAGAAGAAATCGCTGTAAATTAGAAAACTATATCCCTCGAATTATTCGAAATAGAAAAATTAGCGGTAACAGTGTTAACTCATGACCGAAGTAATTGCGATGAACAATTCACGAAAGTAACTTATGTGAGAAAGTACGAATAGAGATTGTGAATCAGAAGGCACAAAAGTTTATGCTGAAAGGAGACAGTCTCATAGAGAAAGGCAAGTATGAAGAAGCTTTGCACTGTTATGAAGAAGCGGTATCTATCGATCCGAAGGATCCCGGTCTTTGGAACAAGAAGGGAATTACATTGCGAAGTTTGGGAAGATACGATGAAGCAGTTGAGTGTTTTAACAAGTCATTGAAAATCTCTCCAAGAGACCTAGATGCGTCATAACGGGATCACACCATTATTTGCGGTCTCTTTGATACACCTCTGTTCATATTCAACCTCATGAATGGCTTACCTTTAATCTCCTCTTTAATTTCTTTAACAAGCTCATCTACTGTTAGATTTCTAACATTTCCAGTTTTTCTATCTCTGATACTTAGTGTCTTTGCATTTACTTCTTTTTCTCCGATAACTATGATATATCTTATCCATTCTATCTCTGCGTCTCTGATACTTTTGCCAATACTTTCATTTCTGTCGTCTACATCGATGCGGACATAGTTTTCGGATATTTTATCGGCAAGCTTCTCGCAGTATTCAAGAAATTCTGGTTTAACAGGAATTACTCGAACCTGAGTAGGCGAAAGCCATAATGGCAGCATTGGCTTTCGCCCTTCCCTCTGATCCATTGCTGCCTTCTCAAGCAAGACGTAGATTACTCTTTCAACTGCACCGCTAGGGGAATTATGAAGGATTATCGGATTCTGAGGCTTGTTGTTCTCGTCTATGAACTCAATATTGTATCTCTTTCCATTCTCAACATCTATTTGATCTGTTGACAGCGCCGAAGCCTTACCGAGATTGTCAATATAATTAAATTCCCATTTAAGCACAAAATAGAAGAATCGCTCTTTCCACATTTCAACAAGAACCGGCTTTCCTATTTTTCTAACTAGCTCTTCAATCAATTGTTTGTTTTCATTATAGAAGTCTTCCGTGAATCGTATCGCCATTTCAAAATCAGATTCATCTAATCCTAGTCCATTGATTACTTCCCTAGAAAGATCAAATCTTTTTCGAAATTCTTCTTTTGCTTGGGGCATGTCTTTACAAAGAGCATGACAATCTGGCATTGTAAAGGCACGTAGCCTTCGAAGTCCAACCAGTTCTCCAGATTGTTCCCTCCTGAAACTATATCGCGTAAGCTCATACAGCTTGAGAGGTAGATTTTTGTAAGACATCTGGAAATCCTTGGCCATTAAGAACTGACCAAAACATGCTGCAAATCTCAAAAAGAGTTGCTTGCCTTCAGAATGGACGTTGTATTGTCTAGCAGGAAATCTGTGAAAATAACTTTCCATACTTGGGTGATGAGAATCATACATTATGGGAGTCTCAACTTCCATGCCTCCGTAATCCGTTACTCTATCGGTTACATACTGCTCTATGAGTGACTTTATTAACCTCCCATTTGGGAAAAATCTCATGTTTCCGGCGTCAGAAGCTGGTTCATAATCAGCAATTGCCAACTTTTTCATTAGTTTTACATGGGGCGAAGGTTCATCCACTGATCTTTTCTTTGCAGCTTCATACTTTGCTAGAACTTCAAGATTTTGATGTTTTGAAAAATCAAATTTACTGACATCATGCATTTTACCATCAGGCGTCATGATGTGCCAAAAGGATTGAATTTTCGATTCCGCCTTTAGTGCGTCTGATGTTGATTCTTTATCACCATTGGCTGTAATGGTTTTAGAGTTTTCTGCCAGAGGGTGTCCTTTTACTTGCATCTTGTACGACTTGGTCCAACCGAAGGGAGCTCTGAAAATCTCAAGGCCGTTTGCTTTTCCTTCCATTTGTTTTAGTATAGACATTGCAATACTTGGAGATGCAAGTTTTGAGCTAAGATGCGCATAAGGATACAACAGGAGTTTATTGCAGCCTATTTTCTTCATCGAATCAGAAATTTCAGTCATTGCTTTTGCAGCAACGTCTGGATTGTCCCCATCTTCTACCGCTATGAATGCAACTACTACTTCCTCAAATCGTTTTGATTGTGGATCTATCTCTTCCGCAGATTTAATTTCTTTCTTGATAGGAGTGAATTCTATGTAATCACAGTGTAATTGTAGTATACGCATGTTTTGCCTTTGATGTAGTTGTTGAATTAAACTTTATGCCATATACACATGATTCTGATAAATGTGACAAAAATAGAAGTTACGCATCAATTTTAAACTATTGCAAAGACAAAATAATTACTTAATTTCCAGAAGGCTTGGATCGGTAGTCTAGTTGGCAGGATGACGCACTCACACTGCGTAGGTCAAGGGTTCAAATCCCTTCCGATCCAGTCTATGTTTAAAATCCTTCATTTCAGAAAGTAATGAACAAAGTAATTTTTCAACATAACATTACAGATTTCAGTAAAACCAGGCAGATTTGACTACCATATGTACTATGATTGTTTCTCACTCGACAAGCGTTTCCATCGAGTGTCAATAAATTACCTTAATATTACATGTGTGAGAATTAGACGCAGCTAAATTATGTAGATACAGCTAAATTTTATAACCACGACCACACAATTTGTAGATGATGAATAAAAACAAGGTAGCGGATGCTCTGAGAGTCTTATCAAGATTCATTGCATACGCTGGTCCAGCGCTAATCGTTAGCATTGGTTACATGGATCCAGGAAATTATGGTACAGATATTCAAGGAGGTGCCGCTCATGGTTATACTCTACTTTGGGTTGTTTGGCTTGCGAGTTCCATGGCCATGCTCCTTCAATACCTCTCCGGCAAACTTGGAATAGCTACAGGATTATCATTGCCTGAGATTATTCGTCAAAAATTACAAAAAAAGATCTATATCATACCTTATTGGCTTAGTGCTGAAATCGTAGCAGCGACAACCGATCTTGCAGAATATCTTGGAACGGTTATTGCTCTTAATCTGTTATTCGGGGTACCACTAATTTATGCTGCCATATTTGGAGCACTTGATGTAATCATCATTTTAGGATTGACAACAAAGCGATTCAGAATGCTTGAGCAGTTATTCTTGTTGTTTGTATCAGTCATAAGTTTCGGTTATATCTATGAGATTCTTGTTGCTAAACCTGACCCAGCGCAGATAATTTATCATTCGTTTGTTCCATCAGTAATAAACTCTAGTGCTCTACTTGTCGCAGTTGGAGTAATCGGCGCAACTGTTATGCCACATGTTATTTTCTTACACTCTGCTCTCACTCGAGATAAGGTTAAAGGAAGTACCGTTGAACAAAGATCAAGATTTAGAAAGTATCATCTCACAGAGACGATCATTATTCTAAGCATTGCAGGAGCGATAAATGCCATAATTATGATAATGGCAGCGGTTGCTTTCAATCCATCAAATTCAAATATCCAATCGATCTCAGAGGCCTACAAGACTTTGATCCCACTCTTTGGTCTGGTAGCAGCTAATATTTTTTTGATAACTCTTCTGTCTTCTGGAATTGCTTCATCTATTGTTGGCACCCTTGCGGGTCAAGTCATCATGGAAGGATTACTTGGTAAAAAAGTAAATGTTTGGCTTAGGAGATTTATCACAAGATTTATCAATGTCATACCAACTACGATTGCAATCTTTATCGGAATAGATCCGCTTCACATATTGGTTTACAGCCAGGTAGCGTTGAGTATCTTGATTCCCCTGCCAATTATACCCCTTGTCATTTTGACAAAGAACAAAGCTTTGATGGGTCAGTTTGTTAATAGAAAGATCACAACAGCTGTTGCTTCCCTCTTTGTCGGAATAATAGTAATCCTCAATGCATATCTCCTGGTTACAATTTAGGTGCGAGTATGCTAGGTTACTATTTTAAACTGGATATTCCTTTTCTCGAGGAATCTAATGAGACGCTCCGCGTGTCTTTGGTCTTCGGTCTCAAGGCTCAGAGTCACACCGGCTGTTCCAGCTGGAATACTAGAACTTAGCCTATCGTGAACCACCTCAACTATGTTAACGCTGAGGGCAGATATCTGATCGACGACTTCTTTGAGTGCCCCTGGCTTGTCTGTAAGCAGGACAAATATCTTTACCATTCTTCCCA
>MNJS01000023.1 GCA_001920395.1 Thaumarchaeota archaeon 13_1_20CM_2_39_20 | reverse complement strand
CGAGTAGCTTGTAAGCCAGTTAATTGATGGAAAGTGCCTTCTTGATGCCAAGCTTGCGTCAAGCGCCCAGAAGACTCTGGTTACTCTTAGGGTGTTTTGAGAGACTGGTTCTGAAAAGTCTCCTCCTGGAGGTGATACCGCGCCGACAAGTGTAAGGGAACCAACACGTTCTTCAGGAGAGATGACAACTGCTTTACCTCCTCTTTCATAAAATTCTGCTAATCTTCTTCCAAGATAAGCCGGATATCCTTCTTCACCAGGCATCTCTTCCAATCTCCCTGAAATCTCTCTTAATGCCTCCGCCCATCTTGACGTACTGTCTGCCATTAGTGCAACACCGTAACCCATATCACGGTAGTATTCTCCCATTGTGATACCAGTATAGATACTTGCTTCACGCGCGGCTACTGGCATATTTGATGTGTTTGCAACAAGAATTGTACGCTCCATAAGTGGCCGTTTGGACTTTGGGTCTTCAAGTTTTGGAAATGTTGAGAGAACCTCTGTCATTTCATTTCCGCGTTCACCGCAACCTACATAGACGATAACATTACTATCTGCCCACTTTGCAAGCTGTTGCTGAGTAACTGTTTTTCCGCTTCCGAATGGACCAGGAATAGCAGCTGTTCCACCCTTTGCAACTGGAAAGAATGTATCAAGTACTCTTTGGCCAGTAAGCAGGGGTTCTTCTGGGGGTAACTTACGAAGAACTGGTCTTGGAGTTCTAACAGTCCACCAGCTTGATAAGCCGATATCCGTCTTTATACCATTTTGTACAGTTGCAACAACATCATTAACAGTAAACTTGCCCTCTGAAATACCGGTTATCATACCTTCAACGTTGTAAGGAACCATAATTTTGTGCACGATAAGCGGAGTTTCCTGAACTTCACCGATGATTTCCCCTGGAGAGACACTATCTCCTTTTTTCTTGATCGGAACAAATTCCCATTTCTTTGTTTGATCAAGTGCTGGAATTATCTTCCCTCTACTGATAAAGTCGCCACTTTGCTCTCTTAGAACATCGAGTGGTCGTTGGATACCATCATAAATCGAAGTCAGTAGGCCTGGGCCAAGTTGCATGGACAGAGGTCTTTTTGTATTCATGACCTTTTCACCTGGACGCAGGCCAGTAGTATCTTCGTAAACCTGTACCGTTGCCTTGTCTCCTTCTAGACGAATTATCTCTCCTACTAGTCCCATCTCACCTATGCGAACCACATCAAACATCTGCGCGCCTTCTAATCCGCTTGCGATTACTACTGGACCAGAAATTCTTGAGATTATTCCATCAGCCATTTATCATCATCAACTTGTTGGGATACTTATTCCTAACACTCTCTTTGCCAAAGCCGCAATAGATTCTTCTTGAATGTTTCCTTCCATTGCAGGCATGAATATCACCAATGGCTCGATCGAAGACTCGATCTTTTTCCTAAAGACTACCGGAATCGAATTGCGAACTGATTCGCTTGCTATAATAAGAGTAAACTTGCCGGAGGCAAAGAGTTCTTGAATTGTCTTACTTGCTTCTTCTCCACTAACTACGAAAGTATCATCTATACCAAGAAGTCTGTATCCTATCACAAGTTCTCGTTCGCCTACTACGCCGATCTTGCCACCTGTATCAGTTTTTTGTTTTGACATTTTCTCACTCTATTAATAACAAAGAGTTAATGTATTCATTAGATAGGCTATATCGCTTTCCGTATGCGATTCTCTTGATGTTTTCACGTTCGTGTTCTGTATTAATAATAAAATAGAATATTGTTCCAACTGAAAGCGCGATATTTTTCAGCCTTCTGACGTATTCTGAATTTATGAATTTATCCAACGCAACCTCAAAGTCGATAAGACTTTTTGATTTCTTATATTGAGCTAATGCATTGACAAGCATAAAGCGATTTTCTACTCTGCCAACAATTTCTGCAACATCTTTTGCTCCATAGATCTCTAATAGTTCATTCTTTGCCATCTTTCCACCATCGACAAGATGTTTGCTTAGCAGATCTTTGTCTAGATTGGATTCCTTTGCTTTGAGAAGATTTAGAAGATTTTTTTTGTCAATCTCAGCTCTAAAGAGATCCCTTATTGTTCCCTCGTCACCCTGGAAGAACTTTAGTGAGTCAAAAAGATTTTGATAGTAAAAAGTTTGAAGCGCAGACATCATTGATCCAAGATCCCCTGTTTTTTGGTACGTCTCCAAGTGTTGCATCAAAATAGTTCCATAGTTGTATTTTACAAGTTGATTTACTACTCCATCTACTCCTGTTTGCGATAGAATTACTTTCATTTCATCGTGAGGAATATTTCCCGCGGAAATTCCTGCTGGCACATTTCGGCTTGAGACCAGAAACGATTCGGTTTCAGTAACTTGTCTTCCTGAGCTTTTTGCAGAAAGTATTAGTTCAATATTATAAATGTCCCATTTTGAAAGATATGCCCTTACAGCAGACTTGCCATTAAATGGGGTGGCCTCCAATGCTATTTTGTTGATTTGGACTAGTTGTCTATTGAGAGCAACCTCCAAGAGTTCAGATTCCTTAAAAACAGAAGCGGCTCGCTCTATTTCTGGCTTGTACCATGTTGACTCTAGAACCTTTACCATCTCTCCTTCATCTTTTGCTTTCAGAAGATTCTGCATTACTTCCTTTGATAGAAGATTGAGTGAAATTGCTTGCAGTCTACCATACGATGAGGCATATTGTGACGTTGGCATTACATTCTCTCCGAGAGAAAGCTCTTGATCTGGTCTTCATGAGTTCTAAGTAATTCTTCAAAAGTAAGATCTAATTCCTTTGTTCCTTCGTTGTTTTCAGCGATTATACCACCAAGAGTTTTAATTGACTTGCCTGGCGTAACTCCAAGATCCTTTAGTATTGCTTTGTCTTCATCGCGACAGTGAATCACAATACTTTGACCTAGTTTCTTCTTTGAAGCTGCTATCATAGTTTCAAGCGCCTTTTTGTACTGGGGGCTTTTTGTGTAATTCTCGATTTCTCGCTTGATTGCGTCAAAGGCAGATTGCATGTTAGAGTTTATAGCATCAAATAGGATTTTTTTTGATTGAAGCTTGGCAGCCTCAATTATTCTCGCATACTCTCGTTCGGATTTTATCTTTGCCTCGATTGCAAAGCGCTCTTGAATCTCCTTGACAGTATGGTTCATCTCTGCTTGAAGCTTTGCCTTTTTTTCTGCCAGATCCTTTTCGAGACTTTCAATTTCCTTTTTTTTTCTATTCTCTATCTCAAGGAGGAAGGTCTCTATGCTCATTACTGAAACCACTATAGTATGCCCAGTAACAAGATGATTCCCAATACGAATCCGATAATCCAGAGTGTTTCTGGAATTACGAAGAAGAATAGCACTTGACCAAACTTCTCTGGCTTCTCAGCAATAATACCCATACCGGCCGCACCTATACCCTGCTGTGCGTTACCAGTACCTATCAAACCACCTGCAATTGCAATAGCTGCAGCAATAGCCAAAAGTGGTTTTGTTAAACTACTGCTACTTGTACTTGTTTCTGCTGCAAATGCCGGTGTCGTAAGAAAGGTAGATAGTGCAATTGTCAACCCCGCTGTTATTATAATAAGTGATAACTTGGAACGCTTATTCAGCACCATTACGTATGGCTCATTTAAAGAGGTTATATTAATCTAATTCTTATAAACAGCAATTTCATTTTTTCAAAAAATAAGAAATGACGTTGTGCGATCATCGCATGTTCTTTTTGCATGACAAACCACAATAGAAAATTATGTTTTTTCAACTGGAAGTTCTAGTTTGTTTCCCCATTCTCCCCACGAACCTAGATAGACCTTGACATCTTTAAAACCAAGTCTCTTAAGTGCCAAGAATGAATTTGCAGCTCGATATCCACCTTGACAGTAAGTTACTATTTCATCATTTTTTGAAAATTTATACAACTTCGATAGATCTTCTTTTGATTTCATAGTTCCATTGTCGTTTATGTTCAGATTCCAATCAATGCTAACAGCAGTTGGTATATGACCCCTTCTTGCAGCTCGTATAATGGTTCCCTCGTACTCGTCTTGTGTCCGGGCGTCAACAAGCTTTATCTTGCCGATTTTCTTCTTGATGTATTCGTACCCAACAATAATTTCCTTATTTATCTTGCCCGTGAACCTTACAGGCTTGAAACCATTTGTTTTGGTTTCTGTCGGAAGACCAAGACTCTTCCACTTTTTGAATCCACCGTCTAGCATGAAAGCGTGTGGATGCGAAAAATACATTAAAAGCCAGACACCTCTAGCAGCGCTCGTACCAGACACCTCATCATAGAATACTATTGTCTTGTCTTTTCTTACACCAACAAATGAGAGAAGATTCTTCATCTGATTTTCAAATGCCTTGATGCCTTCTTTTGAAGTATCAGACCAATGATAATAAAATAGATCAAGATTGACTGCTCTTGGAATATGTCCTTCGGAATATTCTTTGTACGACCTTGAATCAATCACAATTAGATTTGGTTCCTCAAGATTTTCCATTAACTCAGTTGGTGTCATGAACACATGCTAACTCAAGACAAGGTGATGTAAATTCATTTCACAGCATAGCGAAACTAAATAAATGAGCTCAGAGTTAAAAGTTTGTTGAAATTTTTTCATAGATAAACTGTGCCATATACTTGAAACCTACATAATTTGTTACAATTTTCGCAATTCGTAAATTCTTATATCTTACAAGAAATAGGATATTATCATAAAATGCGAATTTTAGGTCATCAATATATGAAAGATCTGCACGTATCTATCTCTGGATTTATTCTCGGAAAGGTCAGTGAATGAATATGCTAAAGACAAAGAGAACGACGCCAAAGTTATCGGTTTTTCAAACATTCAAGACCAAAGGCAAAGAGTTTACAGGAGAAGCAATGCGTCAACAAGGGATAGTTATGCATCTTGCAACGGAAACACTTCCAACGAAAAGGACCCGAACGGCCATCGCACACAGACTTGCGGAAAGAAATAATACAACTTGGCAAAATATCTATTCTGGAATTTTCAGAGATCTGGACGAGATACTACTTCCACTTGGAATTGTTGAAGAGGCTGGAAGGCTTCCGATAAAGCGCGGCCCAAAAGCACTTCAGGACCAAGGAGTGCCATACTATCAGCTAACCAATTCTGGTTTGTTAGTTGCTGCATCCTTAACAGAAATAAGCAAAGAACGAATAAGAATTATGTCAGATTTTTTCGAGATGAATTCTAACTCAAAGGACAAAGATCTCAGAAAATCAATTCTCACGTTGCTTGATGTAGCACCAAACTTTGTTTCATCGTTGTTGAAAAGATACGTAGAATCATACAGTGAAGGAAAGATTGATCAATTAATTCCGTTTGATACCGATAGTGTAAAGAAAGCATTTGACGAAACATTGATGATTCAACGTGAACTCCTTGAGGGATTTTCCTCTCTTTCTAATCTGGATAGAGAGCCGATCATCAACTTCCTCAAGAGGGTAGCCTAACCTCAGGAGAATTAAAATCCCTTTCCAAAAGAGTTTGATAATATTGATAGGTTTATCTAAAGCCACTTCAAGGGATTCATGTCATATTGAATCAAAGAGGTGATTTGGATGTCAGATGAGCTAATTGAGTACGTACTATACTTGATAAATTCTAAGAAAGGAGATATTGGAAGGCTAAACTATATCCTAACTACACTTCAAGATGACAGACCACTTTATTCGTCTGACAAGAGATACCTAGATTCATTGATCTCAACGTACATAGAACCGTCAAGAAGAAAATCGAGCGAACAACGGAATGTAGAAGAACTACGCACTGAGCTAGCAAGAGTAAAGGAAAAGCTTGAAAGAATGGAAAAAAGAGGATACAAAAAACCAGTTGGTAGAAAGGCCGCTTTCTTTTTTGTGACGTTCTTCTTTGGCTGGCATGCGGTAACACAATTAGTAAGCAATGTATTTCTTCAAGATATCCAGAATATTAGCCCATATCTCTTTCCTCTGTTTCAGCTAAAATTTGTAATGCCGTCACAAATTGGTTTTAGTATAGAGCAGATCGTGGTGTTCGTCTGGGGAGCAATGATGCTTACCTGGATAATTCTTGGCTTTGTCTATTTGGTAAAGTTCATTCGTTCAAGATACAATCCCGCATATCCGTAAATTGGAATATTATTTTGTAAAGTCGAAATCTGTAGAAAGGTTCTGACCACTAAATGCGGTATTAGTTCCATAGTAGACAGTGCCTGAAAGGGTTATCTTTGCAGTTCCTTTTTGAAGCGCAGACCAAGCATCAGGATTGTTGCCGTCGTTATGAAGCTGAGCCTTGTTGGTTATTACCTCGGAGTTATGTTGGACAAGTGGTAAGTAGTTCGAGCTTTCCAAGCTTCCTTCATATCTCTGACCGAATGCTCCATGACCTACTAGTATACCATTTGCATAGATGCCATAGTTTATCAGCTCAAGTATTACTGTAGTATTATTCGGATTTGTAACCGAGAACTTTGTTTCCACTGTTGCATCTCTATCGGTAATCATCAAGACCGAACTACCGTTATACTCCATATCAAGCGGCTTGATATCGGTAGAAATTGCTGTCAAAGCGGAAGGCAAGTTTTGATTGTGTGGGACAATATTCTTGATAATACCAGATCCTGGAAGTACAGCTATTACAGCGATGAATGCCACTATTACGCCTACAGCAGCATAAACAATAACTCGTGTTTCCAAGGATGTTGATACAATTAGTTCTTCTCTTAAATGT
Source organism: Thaumarchaeota archaeon 13_1_20CM_2_39_20 (assembly GCA_001920395.1). Taxonomy (GTDB): domain Archaea; phylum Thermoproteota; class Nitrososphaeria; order Nitrososphaerales; family Nitrosopumilaceae; genus Nitrosotalea. The sequence goes on along the minus strand of MNJS01000023.1, from coordinate 6,021 downwards.
TAAGGGGGATATAGACAAGGAAGGTTTTGTAGCCCATACTACCACTCTTACGAAAATATTCACCAGAGTTTTCTAAACACCGAGTGTTTTGAAAGCGACATTAAGATCTCTGCCTTTGCATTTCGGGCATCGTTCACTTCTACTTCGTACCGCCCAGTAAACAATCCCACCAATCAAGGTCAAGGCAGTGTACCAAAATTGTATTCCAACTGATGCGTGATAGCCAGTTACAAATATCTCGCCGCAACTCTTGCACGTCTTGACAGGTACGTTAAGCTGTGTCAATGAATTACTAATTGACAAGTTTGAATTAAAGATGATCACTTCCGATTGGTAATGATATCACGCAGATCATGTTTTTAAGATAAAATGTGCATACTCAATTATGAATAACGAAGAGATGACAAGATTGGTTAATGACGAACTAACACATATTCCGGAAGTACATGATGACATAATTCAGGCTGGGCTTAGATCAAGTTACAATGCTAGTAGAAGGCATAGTCTTAAGATAGGAAAAACAAAGGAAGAAACACTATCACTTTGTATAGAATGGTTGAAGAAAGATAATCCAAATTGGAAACCAACTTATGATGCTAGTTTCTTTAAATTAACTGCATAAGTCCGGTTGGTTACTTTCGATTAGTGAAATAGTTTGAAAGTCTTCATTAGTTATTCATCTGCTGACGAAGATATAATGGAAATGATGAAAAAGAGTTTGAAAAAACAAGGAATTGAGTCTTTCACAGCCAAACATGACATAAAATATGGAAGTTCGCAATCCGAGTCCATTAAGGATGCAATAAAGAATTCTAATGCCTTTGTCGTAATAATTACTAGAGATAATCCATCGTTATCAGCCGCTCAAGAAGTTGGATTTGCATTAAATGAAGATATTTCGGTGATTCCTATTGTAGAAGAAGGCGCTAAGGTAGGTTTCATGCTTGGTGACAGTGCACAAATTCGGTTTACGAGATCTCAAATAGAAAAAGCATGTGAAAAGGCATCGAAATTTATTTCTGAAGAGACCGGTGAGGAACAAGAATACAATGAAAAGTTAGTCGATGAGAGAAAACGAATTGAAGATTATGAAGCGTATGGATTCAACTTTGAAAAGGGTGATTATATTTCTGGAAGCATACATTCCGATGTTCCAATTAATGTATACATAGTAGACAATAGAAATCTGGAAAGATTTAAGGAAGAAGATGAATTTACTTATGAATTCGAAGCTGAAGGCATAACTAGGCTATCAGTTGAATTCGAAATTCCAAAGACTAGAGTTTGGATCATTCTCATAGAAAATACCGATCGTGAGGCTGCAAATGTCGATATTAGTCTTTCAGTAGAATCTGAGTAGGCGGGTTCTTTACAAAATACTTATCACCAAATTTTATAGGAAGTAATATAATGATGAAATAAGATGTGATTCAACTTCCTTCAAAGTATAAAGAATACACTATTTTCCTATTGGTCTCTGACATTTCCTTCATCCGTAGTAATAAAATCAGATTTTAAAACCTTCTTTTCATTTAATATCTTCAAGATTGCAAGTTCAACAATCCATCTAAATGGTTCTTGCAAATCATAAATCAATGGTGCTCTATGTGATACTGAAGTCTTATGATTTTATTTTCAGCAGATAGATCTTTGTCAGTCGTAGATACCTGAGCATGAGGGAATCCAACTTCTATAACAATCTTAGGGTGGAAATATACCATAATAATAAATCAGAGCAGGATTACGTAACAACGTCTTGGAGAAATGCAGGTCTATGACAGTGCTTCAAAACAGAGCGTAACGGGCTGGGGAAACCGTGACTGGATTGATATATTGGAGAATATTTTAGAGACGTGTGAAAATGGGTCATTGAAGACCCATGTAAAGTACAGGTGTAATCTTGGTTCGCAAAGGATAGTAGAATACATACGATTTCTTCGAGATAACGGTTTGATTAAAAGCGTGCAAGGGTCCTCAAAATTGCAAATGTTCAAGACGACCAAGAAGGGAAAGAGGTACGTAGAGGCGTACAAACAGATAGAAAGTATCTTCAAAGAACGATATAAACAAAAATAATCTCCAACCTTCAAAGGTCTAATTCCAATATAACTTCTAAACTTATTTACAAGCTATATCATTAATGTCATTTTTTTTCTACAGGTTTCAAACCTAGCGCAATCCTAAGATCATCAACTGTATACTCTTTTGCTTCCAAGGTTTTCCGAGTCTTTTCTTTAATTTTGTTCCTAACCTGAGACAAGAATTCAGGATTTACGTCCATCTTCTCAACGATTCTATTCATCAAATAGTTAGGATCAACTTTCATCATTATAGCATCCTTGACCAGAAACGAAACAGATACACCTTCGATATTACATGCGTCCATCAATTTCGTATATTCATCTTCATTTAGTTTGGTTGAAACCACTTTGGTAGACATACAGTCTACCTAGGTCTACCCGAGTCTACAAGATAAACACTGATTCATACTTTCATTATAATTTTCATAGCTAGTCAAACGGAAGCGCTCTGTCTATACCCCCTTAAATGTTAAGTTGAAAACTCTTATAGTAAAACTTTGAAGAACTAAACTTGTGCAATATCATCAAGCTGTCAGGATTGGTCAAGAAAGAGCAAGAAAGTCTCAGATGACTCTGTTCTCCCACGCTGGCTTTGCAATGCTTACGCTTACTGTTAAGAGATCACAGGGGACCTTTGTTCCTGTTGGTGAAAAAGAATTAGTATCAATTGCCCAAAAACCCGAAGGCTGGATTGCCGTCATTGTTGATGAAGAAGGATTCGCCAAGGCACAATCAAAGGCATTGTCTGAAGAAGAAGCAAAAGAGATCTTACGAAAGGCTACATCTGCTGGAATCCCTGAATATACGGGACAGGTCAGGTTAGTGTAATCTCTGTGCCCTCTGGATTTCCCTTGATTACTCTTTCTAATATCTTGATATCTGCCTTGATGACTCGCGTCTTGATTTTAGAACGTTCGATAACCTTCAAGGCTACTATATCCATCAAGTCATAGCCGCCTGCAAGAGAATCTTGATGCACTAGCATGCTACGCAATTTCTTTATTGGAATCTTTTTGAACTTTTTAGCATTCTTGTTTTTGTTTGGGTCAGAATCATAAACGCCATCCACGTCAGTTGCGTTCAAAAAGATCGATGCTCTCACCTTTTCAGCTATTAGTGCAGCTGTAGCGTTTGTGCTTTGACCTGGATGAAGACCGCCTGTTACAACAATTAATCCTGAATCAGCAGCGTGTGCAACTTCCTTTAGGTTGATTGGAGGATGAGGGTACGCCTTGTCCTGTAAGGCATAGATGAGGAGCTTTGCATTAAGTCTTGAGACCTCAATTCCAAGCTCATCAAGTGTAGATTCGTCTGCTCCAGAGGATCTGGCATGCAAAATGTAGTGTCTTGCAATAGTGCCCCCGCCTGCAATTATGATTGGTTGGCACATTTTGCTAATTCTTACAAAAAACTCGGCGAATTGTTTTAGTTTCTTGGTATCCTCCAAGCCGAATAAGCTTCCTGATAATTTTATCACAATTCTTTTTCTCATTACCTGTTTTCACCAAGGATGACCTGTGCTGCCATTTCAACGTTTTTTCTGAATTGTTGTCTTGTATAGACTCTAAGTATATCCATAAATCCAGAAATCGCTGACACTAGAGGAATTTCTGAGATTGGAAGTTCGTAAGCTTCTTTGGGACCATTTCCTCTTTTTGAAATGAGAACTATCGATTGTGATTCTTTTTTTGTAGGCGATAGTGGAATAGATGGAGTCTTTGATATATCGATAAAAACCTCTGCCTCGTCCACTTTGGATTTCTTTGATATCTCACTTTGAAGCTCAGATGCATTCACTCTACCCATTCGTGGATGGGTAAAGACTTTTTCATAGACACATTTGAGCAGCCTGCGTTCTTGGTATTCAATAGCAAGTTGTCTTGCTCTTTTGAGGTCAGAGTTTTTTTGTGGTAAAGAAACTAGTTTAGATATCACAAATTCATCAGTTAGTAGAATATATTTTCTGATATCATTTGTGGTGAGCTGAAGTTCATTGTCTGCAAGAAGCATTGATTTTAGCAGCATTACTTCTGCAGCCCTTACCGTTTTGTGAAAATAAACAGCCTTGAACATTTGATATCTTGAGATCATCATTGATTCAAAAGAGTATAGCGCTGACCTGTCAAGAGAAAGTTTCTTCTTGTGAACATCTAAAGAATTGATAATTCTCATAAAATCTACCTTGGCATGTTGTGCCCCTGTGAAATAACCGTCACGAAGGAGATAGTCCATCATATCAGCACTCAAGCCTCCTGAAATTATCTCATTCATGAATTGATATTTCGAATTTCCAAAAGCTAGCCTACTTACAAAGCCTCTGTCAAATCCTGCTTTAGCTATTAGGTCACCAATTTCTGATTCCAGTATGAGCTTTTCTCCTATCTTCTCGTGAGAAATTCTTTTCTTTTTCTGTAGAACCTCTTCAAAAAGATGGGAAAATGGTCCATGGCCTATGTCATGCAAGAGTGCAGCTAGTCTAAGATTTGCAACATCGTCCGAGTCCAAGTATTTCTTTTCTTTGAGTACCGTAGCTGCTTGACTTGCAATATGCATTGCTCCAAGCGAGTGTTCAAATCTAGAATGTTGTGCACCAGGATAGACAAGATGCGCACCGGCAAGTTGTCTTATCCTGCGCAACCTCTGAAATACTAGAGTATCAATGATATCAAGTTCGTGTTTGTACACGGTGATAAAATCGTGAATCGGATCGACTATCTGCAGATATTTTTTTGCCATCTCCTCAATCCATGTATTTTAAAACGATTTGCGCTATTGACTGATGAACGTGATCTCTACTCCGTGATGCATTTACAACATGCCAACCATATTTCTTAGCCAATCTTCTATAAGCACCAGTTATTTTTTGTGCAAAAACTTTGTCTTTTTCAAATTTGTCTCGTTTTAGCCTTTTACGAGAGAATGAGTCAGATGGATTTACGTCAAGAACGATAACGAGGTCTTCCTTTGGAAGACCTTTGTCAAGATTTTCAAGCCATTTCAAATCAAGACCGTTTGCTGTTCCATATACTAGATTTGATTGATAATATCTGTTCATTATAACAACATAGTTTTTGGAGAGTGCGTCGATAATTTCTTTTGATTTTTCCCATCTATTTGCTGCAAGAAGGCAATGAATTACTTGGGCAGGAAATTTTCGTTTACCTGAAAGATAATGTTTGATCTCTTTGCCAAGAGGGGTAGCATAATCAGGAAAGCTGAATATCGTACATTTTTTCTTTTTTGTTTTCAAAAGATTAACCAAGAGTTTTGATTGGGTTTTCTTACCTGCTTGATCAAAACCCTCCAGAACTATAATCATCAAGTCCTATTGAATAGAGAAGTAGATAAATTGTAAATGACTAACGTTTAATAACCAAAATAAGCCTAAATGTAACAAAATGGGCTTGGGTCATTATATGGTAAAAGAAGTGATGAGAGAAATAGGCAACAAGTCAAGAGAGTTCTATGAGTTCATTCTTCCTCCGGTGGACATGATTTTACAGAACGAAAATCTGATAGTAACAATTGATATGCCTGGATTTGATAAAAAGGACATCAAGCTGCGACTCAATGGAAACATTCTCTCTATAAATGCAAAAAGAGAGGGTGACGAAGATGGTACAGTAATCTGGCGTCAGAGACCGCGTGCTATTGATAAGAAGATAAGACTACCAATCGGAGTAAAAGAGGATGAAGATCCGGGCGCATCAGCAAAATACCGAGATGGTGTACTTACATTAACTATACCAACGAAGGCAGGAAAGAATATCACCGTAGAATAGCTTACTATTTAGAAACAAGCTAGCGTTCCTTCGCAAAAAAGGAAATCGCCATAATAGCAACGGAACCTATCATACCAATTTCACCGACAAACTGATTGACTGTATACAAAATAGCTGAACCAACAAAGACTGCTGCTGAGAGAATACTTCCAGATAGC
>MNJS01000047.1 GCA_001920395.1 Thaumarchaeota archaeon 13_1_20CM_2_39_20 | reverse complement strand
CTCAACCCACAATTACCATAAAGAGCTATGCCCAGACTTCTATCACAATAACTATGCCAAAACGCAAGTATGAAAGGATGGGCAGCCCTGTTGTTGGACAAAGATTAGAAATTAACGTAAAAAAGGCCTAGAGCAGATTCTCTATCTCTTGAACAGTTTCAGCAGGCAACGAGCAGGTAAAGTCTTTGCAGACATACACCTTAGTCTTTGTACTGTCGTAATCTTTTCCAGCAAAAAAAGGCAGTTCTTTTAGGTCATCCAATTGCTCCTTTTTTGAAATACTGACAAGCATAGATTCTGGTAGGAATTTTTTTGCAAGATACTTACGAATTTCTGCATTATCCTGGTTTATGACTGTAATTTCGATTGGTTTTTGCAAATACATGTATATGACATTTAGAAGCTGGCCAAAGCCAAATGGATTTTCTGCTGCCATCGTAGATAAGGATTCCATCACTTTTAGTGTTGCATCCATGTACTTTTTTTCCTGAGTCACATGATAAAGTCTGAGTAATGCGCCTGCAGCAACTGAATTTCCGGATGGCATAGATAAGTCGAAGATATTTTTTGTTCTTATTATCAACTTCTCATGATCATCGTCCGTGAAATAGAAGCTATTTTCATTTTTATCCCAGAAATGCTCCAACAAATAATCCGCATTACGAATTGCAAGATCTAGGTATTTCTTTGAAGGACTTGACTCAAAATAATCTAGTAATGCGTTCACAAAATAAGCATAATCATCAAGATACGCGTAGAGTTTGGCTTGTCCATCTTTGTATGTATGTAGTAGCTTGCCATTTTTTGTCATTTTTTGTTCGATAAATTTTATACAGTTTTCTGCAGCCCTCAGAAAGCAGATTTCTTCCGTCACCCTGTATCCTTTAACAAACGCAGAGATCATCAATGCGTTCCAGCTGGCAAGAATCTTTTCGTCCCTTCCCGGGGGCATTCGCTTGGCACGAGTCTCCAGGAGCTTTTCTTTGCATCGCTTCAGTATCTCATCTAGTTCAGATTCTGTTTTCCCAAAATGAAATGCCGCAGTAGACAGATTTATGTTGTTATGCAAAATATTGTGGCCTTCAAAGTTCCCACCTTCTACTACATCGTAATAAAGACAAAACATGTCCGAGTCATCTCCTAATATTTCTTGAACTTTCTTCTTTTTCCAGACATAGTATTTTCCTTCTTCTCCTTCGGAATCAGCATCTTGAGCAGAATAAAATGCGCCATCTGGTGAAGTCATCTCTTTTAACACGTAGCCTAGCGTCTCTTTTATTATGTTCAAATATCTTCCATCTCGTGTCAGCTGATATGCTTCTGCGTACACTGGAGGCAAGAGAGCGTTGTCATAAAGCATCTTCTCAAAGTGTGGAACGAGCCATCTGGAATCAGTAGAATACCTATGAAATCCTCCTCTAATCTGATCGTATATACCACCATTTGCCATCTTCGTCAGAGTTTTGAGTACAAATTCTTGAAACTTTGAGATGCCAGATATTTTTGAGTATCTTAGCATAAAAGAAAGGTTGGCAGCGTTGGGAAATTTGGGGGCATGGCCAAACCCACCATTTGTTGAATCGCCAAGAGAAAGCAAGTTAACTGCTGCTTCGTCAAGTATTGATTTGTCAAGTTTTGATGGCAACGATATCGATTCTGTCTTTTTGAGTGCATTAAGAAAATTTTCTGCGGCAACTTCTACGTCATTGGGTTTTTCCTTCCAAGCCTGAGCAAGCTGTCTTACTATACTTCCAAATCCTGGTCGTCCATAATTATCCAACGGTGGAAAGTAAGTTCCAACATAAAATGGTCTTTGGTCAGGAGTTAGGAATACACTAAGGGGCCAACCGCCGCCACCAGTTGTAAGTTGACAGACCTTTTGATAAATATCATCAATATCTGGCCTTTCTTCTCTATCTACCTTTATGTTTATGAAATTTTCATTCATTATTTGTGCGACCTCTTCATTTTCAAAGGACTCGTGTGCCATAACATGACACCAGTGACACGCACTATAACCCACACTCAAGAAGATGGGCTTGTTTTCTTCCTTTGCTCTCCTCAGTGCCTCATCTGCCCATGGATACCATTTGACAGGATTGTATGCATGCTGCAAAAGATATGGACTTGTTTCTTTGATTAGATTATTTGGTTCCATAAATTTTACAGGTACTCAAGGATATTTGTATTGATCTCTGTGTGTAATCTTTTTGGCTAACATAGATAGAAAGAGTAATGTTGAGCTTTTGTATGGCAAAGTTCCTAGTGAAAGACATGTTGACAAGTATCATTATGCTGACTTTTGCGCTTTTCTTGTTTCAGATTGGTAATGCCTTTGCAGAGCAAAATATTACATGCCAGTCCCATGACGTATGTGTTCATCCAGGTGACCATCTCAAATACCAAATTCATCTTGGGGTGGTCAATAGCTCACAGACTTACCATTTCGGTGACATGATAGATAATGACAACATCAATGTAATCGAACAATACAATATAGACCAAAATAAGACAGAAAATAATACCCTTATTCTAAATTTGAAGACGGGTTTTGTACGCGTACAACAAAATAGCACAACTGCTCCATTTCTTGCCATACTACCAACTCCAATCGAATACAACAAGACTAGTACTACAGTTTCAACACAACTAGTAGAATTCAATGGTTTTAAAAGAACGGCTTTGGTCACTATTCAAACAAGCGTCAATGGTTCTCTTAGGGTGCAATATGACACACAAACAGGAATTCTTCTCAACGAACATTTTGTTGGCATTACCAATCTCCTTGGCAGACCTGTAATAGTAGAATCTTCAAATAACCTTGTAGAAACCAACATTATCAATTCAGATTCTTCAGACACGGCAATTTCGAATAGCAGCATATCAATACCAAATTGGGTAAAAAACAATGCCAGGTGGTGGGCAGAGGGGAGTATGGATGATTCTGAATTTGTAAAAGGCATTCAGTATCTTATTTCAAATGGAATAATGCAAGTTCCTCACGACTCTTCCCCATCTGGAACATCGCAGCCGATACCGTCATGGATAAAAAGTAATGCAGGTTGGTGGGCGGAAGGAAAAATCTCGGATAGTGATTTTGTCGCCGGAATCCAATATCTGATAAGTGTCGGAATAATTAGAGTATAGCTCTGACAAAAGTCCGTTTCTTGATTTAACCGTTAAATAAGAGTTAGAATTTCTTGTTGTATGAATTGTAAGAGATGCCATCACACCAATGAAGCTCACGAATCCTCAACTCAGAGTGTCTCCATCGTAAGAGCTGGCAAATGTCGCATACCCAACTGTACTTGTCAGCAATTCATAGATCCAATAGAAAAGATAGATGATGATTTGGTTTGAATTCTATTTGCCAGGATTTGAAGAGTTGATTCCTACTTTTTCGCCTAGCGCTACAGTTTTTGAGATTCCTATAGTTATGCTTGCATTAGATTCTCCCTGAGTAGTGTTGCCACCTGTTCCTGCTGATGGTGTTTGTTTTGTTTGGTTTACTCCTGCAGAGGTAGAATTTGGGCTTGTTGCATTCTGTGTATTAGGTACAAAAGTTGACACTACTTTCGCCGTTTGTTGGTTATAAGGTGTGAATGCAACAGATGCAGATTCTGATCCCGATACTCCTACCGACTTTAGATTATCATCAAAAGAAGAACTAAAAATTAGTACGGTAACATCTGTGTCCGTGTTTTTTTCTTCTTGTAGTTGTTTGTATGCAGTAGCATTGGCAAGCAAATTATCGTGCTTACTCATAGCTAATTTTGCTCCCACAGGCAGTGCGTGATTAAAAAGAATTACGTTGTAGCCTTGCGTAGGAGTCAAGGCGGCTACTTCTGCCCTGGCCATTACATCCACATTATCGTCACGAGAGCTTCCAAAGATCAAGATTTGTGCTCCACCTACACTCTGCTTATACTGGTCTTGAAGTTTCTTTGCAGCATCAATAGAATCGGCATGATCAAGCAGTCTTAATTTTGCACCGATGGGTTGAGTATAATCAAACGATACAATGTTGTAGCCTTGTTTTGGAGTCATAGCATCTACCTCCTGCTCAGCCATAATATTACTTGCAAAGTGATAATTACTCCCTATTGCCCACACTAGTAAGCCAATCAATACAAGGGAAACTGAGATTACTATCATCGAATAACCAACTTTCCTGTAGTTGTGTGGTTCCTTGCCTCTTACTATGGGTTTTGGGTTGCCTGCAGGTTCGTTGGGAGTCGACATTTGCTGTCCAACAATTGGGGCTGAATTTAATCTTTTATTAGTAAACTCGTGTTGACCCACTTTTTAAATTAGGAATAAAGAGTATTGTCACCAATTTAGGAAATTCTACGAATTTTTGTTATGTTCAACTCTGAAGAGCTGGAGGGTAAGTAGATCTATTGCCTTTTTTAGATGTTCAAACTCATCTACGAAATGTTTCTGTTTTTCAGCCAGTGTTCTTATCATGCCTATGACCGACTTTTGGTACTTGTCAGAAGAAGAGGCCTCAAGCGCATTGAGTCTTGACAATAAGACATCCAATTCTCTATGAGCATCTTTGTCGTGCGATTTTCCTCTTTCCATAAACAAGGTCTTTTGACATCATATATGAACATAATCTACTAAAATCCAACTTTGAACCCAAAATCATTTACAAGGTCCAACTCTGATGTGGAGCAGACATACGTAAAACTCTGAAAAATCCTCAAGTGTTACCGTGGAATCTATGGCAGGAATTATTTCTGCAAGAACTGGTCTTCGAGAAATTCCAAGATACTAGATTCCATCTTTTTATTTTATGCCAAAAAAAAGGATCTTTTCAAATTTGAAAACAGCTGATTTGTTTTATGGATTTTCAATTCATAATAATCGTCAGGTGATTGCCCAGGCAATTTTCTCATAGATTACCTGTTCTATATTATGAATTGCTCAAATGATAAATAAGTCAAGGTATTGCTTGTTTCCACAGGGTTGGAAATGTCAGTAAAAATAAGAAAAACAGCAACAAAACACGGCCGATTGGCCCTTGCCTCTCTAGGGACACTTGCAGTTGTATTGCTTCTTGGGGCCTCGATAGTTGTTCCCACTTTAGCTGCATATGCGGATCATGACAAGGGCAACCAAAAGTCACAAGATGATAAGAATGGACATAAGAAGGATAGAAAAGGGGACGACCCTAAAGATCCACAGCGATGCCTCCACGGAGCTTCGGACAAGTACAACAAGCATTGCACTATATAGATTAGGCAAGCGATCTAGGTAACCACAGCATTGACTACGGTACTGATGGTGTTAATACTTTTAGGCTCTGCACTAGGCTCTCCAACATTCTCAACATATGCAGTAACAACCAATCATGTAAAAAGCCTAAAAGAGTCTGACATCAACGAGCAAAAGTACAAGCACAATTGCGATTCTGACAAAGACTTTCAACAATAGCAAAATCGAACTTTGAACATAAAGTTAAAACTGATAAAGGCCAAACAAAACTTATGATAGAAGAAAGACTCGCAGCACTAAATATTTCTCTTCCAAATCCTCCTAAACCAGCTGGCTCCTACATACCTGTTGTCAGAACTGGCAATCTAGTTTTTGTCTCAGGACAAATTCCCGTAAAAGAAGGAAAAGTGCAGTTTGAAGGAAAGGTCTTAGTCAATATAACAATAGAGCAAGCTCAAAACGCCGCAAAGATGTGTGTCGTAAATGCACTTGCTCAACTAAAGGCTGAACTTGGCACGCTAGACAAAATCTCCAGAATTGTAAAAGTTTCTGGATTTGTGAATAGCTCGCAAGATTTTACTGAACAGCCTAAAGTGATCAATGCCGCATCTGATTTTCTCTTTGAGATCTTTGGAGAGAAAGGTAAACACTCCAGGATAGCTGTAGGAGTTGCAAGCTTACCTCTAAACTCTGCAGTAGAGATAGATTTGATAGTAGAAGTTATTTGATTCTAGAATTGAATTTCTTTAGAAACTGGCCAATTTTTTCTCTTGGAATAACTGCCCCACATGCCTTATCATGTCCGCCTCCAGAGCCCCCAAACTCTGTTGCCAACTCGTTGACCAATTTGCCAAGATGAAGTTTACATGCTCTTGAACCCCTTACAGATACCGCGTAAATTCCTTTCTCCTCCCTTAGCTTGTATGAAACCCCAACATCTTTGCCTGATAACCCCAGCACAAAATTTACCACCATGCTTGCGCCAGAATCTGTAACTTCCATATACGCAAGATTTTTCATTTTTTTCATGTTATCTTTGACTTTCTGAATAGCAGCCGAGATTTTTTCCGCCTGAATACGAGCGAATTCGAATGTATTGGGGATTTCATGAAGATATTTTGCCTCACTTAATTCTTCCACCAGATAAAGAAGATAGTCACAATCTTTTTGATGGCTTACTATTGTAAATGTCAGAACACTTGCCTCAAGGAGAACGAATTGCCTGTCAAATCTTTGGAGAAGTTTAGAGCCCAAGGGCCTGTCCTCCATGTAATCAGTGACGGCGGCACACGCAGCAATAAAAGAACTATAGTCATTTAATTTGGATTTAAACGCATTGTACACCTGAACGGTTGTACACTCATTTATAGTATGAATCAGCTTGACTTTAAGTGACTGAATTTTTTTCTTTATCGCATCTTCAATATAATGATGATCAATGTAAGTTACCAAAACATGGTTTTTCCTAAGATTCTTCACAAGTTCAACAAATTGGTCCTGATTTGTCTTGCTCAGTCCGAGATCGCATATGAATAATGTTTTCAAGGACTCATCGTTACGTAGTTGCTCTAGTTCATTCATAAGTCCTGGATAATCTACTAGTCTTGTCTCTCCACCGAAGGCTTGTCTTATCAGGGATGCGGATCCTATTCCGTCAGCATCTTCTTTGTGAGACAGACAGACAACCTTCGCTCTTACCATAGAATTAACAAGGCAGAACGACCCTCATTTAAACTAAAAAACAGGTTTAGCTTTCCTTAAACTCATGAACGTTTTGAATTCTGCAACCAAGCTCTGGTGCCCTTTTAGATCTTGCAAAACCACACAGTACATGTCGTAGAAAGAAATGCCTAGCAACCTTGATTCTCTATCAAGTTGTGAGATTTCTTCCAAAATTTTGGGATCCTTGGTTTCCACAACAAAACTGTCAACAAGTCTCATGAAATCATCTTCCCATTGGGTCATTTCTAAGCATTCATGAAAAGTTTTGGTATATGGGACAGAGTTGCCAGATTAGACCAACTGCTTAATTTTTTACTTGCTCAATCCTTAGCAATAATTTAATACACATTTTTCGCAGTAATAGTTGTGCAAACAAAGAATATTGGCCTCCGAAACATCGAAGTTGCCGATACAAAGATTTCTGCGGTAGATGGGATAAATGGAAAGCTGATTTACAGAGGTTATGACATCTTGGACCTCGTAAAAAAATCAACCTTTGAAGAGACTGCTTGTTTGCTTCTCAATGATGATTTGCCTACTAAGAATGTCCTATCTGACTTCTCAACCAGATTGGTTGAGACCAGAGAAATTCCTAAAAGGTTGGAAGAGAACATGGAGAGTCTTCCAAAAACGGCCAGCCCTATGGATGTGCTTCAATCTCGAGTGGCAGAACTTGGCATGTATGACAAAGAGAAAGGTGATGATAAAAATGCCAATTATAACAGGGCAATCAGCCTTATCTCAAAGATTCCAATAGTAGTTGCATGCTGGGATAGAATCAGAAACGGAAAAGAAATCATCAAGCCTTCAGAAGAGTTGAATCATCCCGGAAACTTCCTCTATATGCTTACCGGCATAGAACCTGACACCGAAATTGCTCGAATTTTTGATATTTGTTTAATTTTACACGCGGAGCATAGCTTTAATGCTTCCACGTTTGCTGCAAGAGAGGTAGTATCAACTCGCGCTCACATGCATGCTGCTGTGAGTGCTGCAGTGGGAGCCCTAAGTGGGGAACTTCATGGAGGAGCAAATTATCAGGTAATGAAGATGCTTTTAGATATTGGAACTGAAGATAGGGTTGAGCAATATATCAAAGAAAAGATGTCAAAAGGAGAGAAGATAATGGGCATGGGACATGCAGTATACAAAACTTTTGACCCAAGAGCTGAGGTTTTAAGAGAACTTTCAAGAAGGCTGTCAGAGAAGACTGGACAACCTTGGTACAAAATAACAAAGAAAGTAGAGGACATAACAGCTGAAGAGATGAAAAAAGTAAAGGGCTCAGACATTTTTCCAAATGTTGACCTCTATAGCGCTTCGGCATACTATATGCTTGGAATACCCATGGACCTAAACACACCAATTTTTGCAATATCTAGAGTGTCTGGCTGGACTGCTCACATAATAGAGGAAAAATTTGCCGAAGCTGCTCCAAAGCCAATGCTTTACAGGCCAAAAGCAGTTTACGTAGGCAAATACTGTGGGCCGTCTGGTTGTGAATATCTTCCCATCGATAAAAGAGATCAGCAAGTTCCCTCCTAAGTATTTAATCAATTACGTTTTTTTAATAAATTAATTTCGAGTAGCTAGCCAATCCTTGGCTTTAGTGTCTATATCATATCTGTGAAGAACGTGAAAGACCATCTCATAGAAAGTAATTCCACGCTTTTGTGCCTCACCATCAATCCATCTTAGTCCTTCAGCAAGTTCTGGGTCGTATTCGGAAAATTCAACCAGCTCGTCTACCATGTTTGTAAAAAAGGAATTGGCTTCCAGCACGATAGCAGATTTTTAATTTTATTATTCAGTTGTAGATTTAAAATAAATAGACAATCAACACCCTTTTGATTGACACATGGATCA
>MNJS01000003.1 GCA_001920395.1 Thaumarchaeota archaeon 13_1_20CM_2_39_20 | reverse complement strand
ATCAAGTAGATACTTCGGAGCGAAGAAAAATAGGCGGTACTGGCTTGGGGCTAGTAATATCTAAAGGAATCATGGAGAAGCTTGGGGGAACAATATGGGTTGAAAGCGATGGAAAAACAGGTACTACCTTATACTTGAAATTGCCATTAAATGAGAAAAAAGTTCAACAATAATTTTGGCGTCTATAAATTGCAAAAATAGTGTTATATGATTATATTAATTAAACAAATATTTAGATAAATGTAAAGTATTTCACTGTATTTTGGAAGTACGCACAGAATATTATAAACTAGTTTTGGGTATGAAAAAGTTAATGAAACTACTGTTAATCGACGATAACAAAGACATTACAACAATGTTTTCAAAGTACTTTACTCAGAAAGGACATCCGTGTACCGTTTGTAATAATAGTCATAATGCTCTTGATATGATTACAACTGGGCAATATGATATAGTGTTATTGGACTTGGCCATGCCAGAAGTTTCAGGCACTGATATAGTTGACGCGTTGTATCAAAGCGGTAAAATCGGAAAATTGAACATAGTTGCTTTGACAGCTTCTTCGGTGTCATCTGAGAAAGAAGAAGAACTGAAGAAAAAGGGAGTTAATGGAGTACTAAAGAAGCCAATAGATCCTGACGAACTTTTGGACTACCTTCAACAAACCCACACAAAATTAATCAACCGCTAATTCTAAACATGATTTCATTTGAGCATCACCTCTCTGAACTAAAACAAATTCAATTAATTCAGAAAAAGCTGGCTCAAAAGTTAGAAACCGCACAGAGTTTTGATAGACCTGTCACTATAACAGAGGTAGTAGATAATTTAGACTATGCTAGTAACTTCGCAACAAATTTGACAACAATCTTATCAACTAAACAAGTTAAAAGCGAAGTATTAGACAAATTGAATCATGAATTACGCACTCCTTTAGTGCCAATTCATGCATATACAGATATGCTGTTGTCAGAAAAATTTGGAAAATTATCAGATGTACAAACAAACAAGCTCAGAATAGTGAACTCCAACATTAGAAAACTTGAGGAAACCATTAACAATCTTCTTAATGAAAACCAATTCAATGTAACAGATAGTGAAAATGAAAATCACACAGATACCTCACAAGCGGTAAAAGAACTACAACAGGAAAAGTTGATTCTAGGCAAGATCGTTCAAAATGAGGAAAAAAAATTCGCTAAGCTTTCTAGAAAGCACTTCTTGGTAGCAGCTGGACTCATAGGTGTGATTGGGATTGTAATTACAGCTTACTCTTTATTTGTGGCCGAACTAGTGGGGCAAGAATATAAAGTTCCCAATACCGGTTCAACAAACGACGGTTACATCATACAAAATTTGCAGGGTGAGACAATCAATACGTGGCTATCATGGAGGCTAATTGATGGTACCATATTACATGTTAACGTAATTGATGGAGATAAATATCCTGGAAAACTTGATTTGATCAAGGATGTTGTCTTGTCGCAAAAAGCCATCCAAGTTGACGATTCTTTATTACATTCGGGACCTCAAGGAGTAACTTCAACCTACTATGTAGGATGGGGTGGAGCTCTTGATCAAGCATCAAAGGATCAAACTCAATTTTATATTCCTACCAAACTTGATGTGCTAGAGTCGCCTACGGGAGCAGGTGATATCATAATCAAACTGACAGACGAGCAAAGCGGTGATGGTTATTCCGGATTTACAAAATCTATTGCAGACCCAACTCAACACCAGATACTCAAATCAGATATTACTATCTACGAGGTTGGCAAACTAAGCGATGAACAGTTTAAAACAATATTAAGACATGAGCTTGGCCATGCTTTTGGTCTTGCCCACGCTAGTTCACCGGAAGATCTGATGCATGCCACAATTCAAACGGAATATCCCTACATATCTCAGTGCGATATTGGCGCAATAAAATCTCTCTATAATGGCAATGGCAAGTCTCAAGTTACTTGTTAAAAATAGAAAATAATTCTCGGAAATATTTTTTATAGAAATTTGGAAAAAGTGGTTTTACAGTTATCCTCAGTAAGCTTACTGCATATTTCTTTGTAACTTTTTCAGACTCCAAGTTCTGGCACTAACTGTACGTACAAAAATCACGGGCTCAAATTATGTTCAAGAATTATAACTATATTTTAGCTGGTTAGTAATTGTTTAGCAATAAATTCTATTTCTTGATTCTAGTGAAAACTAGTAGTGAGACAAAACCAATTAGTATTGGTATAGTCACGCTTGGAAACTCGGGAATGGTCTCATTAGCAACAGACGGTATGATTAGATTGCCTCTTGCGACGCCATTCCTACTGGTATCAGAAATGCCATTACTGATAACAGAGGTAACACTTGCCTGAATATGGTAAATGCCATTTTCTGGCAAGAAAATTGATTGCGTATCGATTCCTCCTCTTGCGGTAAGGTTTGACTGAGACAAGATACGATTGCCTTTGCTATCTAGTATCTTGAGGTTATAGTTTACGTCATCTGTTACCTGCTGACCGGTAAGTTGATCAAAAAAAGTAAGTTGCAGAGTTTCCTTTTGGTTTGCATCTAGCTCACGAGGTAACCAACCAAGTTTGACCTGCCATCCCCCAAAATCGGTGAACATCCCTGTAGACGTAGTAATATTTGCCTTTGAAGGATAAACTACAAAGTCCATGGTTTTCGTACTGGGATCAACGATCTTTGAAATTTGTTGGATATCTGCAATGTTGACATATAGATGAAGTATTGTAGTATTGTTAAAACTGTAGGAATCTTGCACTATTTTCTCTGGCGTCAGGGGCTTTCCATTTACGATTGCAGAGAAGACGGGATTGTTTACAAACTCTTTAAACGAATTTGGAACACGAAGTTCTTCGTGTATCAGAAATCGTCTATCCTTGTATTTTGTCAAATCCCAGTCAAAAGGCATGGACCATGAAAGCTGCACTTTGGTTTGGTCAAAATTGATATTTGTTATTTTATCATAGTATGAAATTAGTGTAATATCGTAAGGTTTTGAATTGTAATTAATTGTTTGATTGTAAATGTCTCCTACACTTAGGTATGAATCAAACTTCACTTTCGTACCATAAGGAACGACTATTTCATTTGGATAATCGAATCCTGACAGTTCCATATTGAAATGATATAACCCACCTTCAGACAGTATTGGCGCTTGTACATTTACTTGGTTTGTTGGTGAAGTCCATCCTGCCCCCGTGGGTTCTTGATCGCCATATACTTTCCATTTACCTGCTGTTCCTCCTGGCTGGAACTTTAACTCTATAGTCCCATTTTGCGTGTAAAAAAGATCATACATTAACAGTTGATTCCCCTTTGTTACATTAAGGAAGAATGAGACATTCTTGATTGGGTTGTTGGTTTCCGCATCAAAAAATCTGAGCAGCAAATATCTGTCTTGTAGGTTCTGTGAAGTGAGAATGGGAGGATTGATCTTGACAAACATAGCCATTTTTCTGTTGCCTACGCTTGCGTAAACGTTTTCTTGAGTGAACCCATCACCAAATGCTTGAAATGGCATTACTGAAACCACAACCGAAACTATGGCAAGGGAAGAAACTGCACATAGAATGATTTTGTACAAATCAAATATAATTAGTGAATAACTGGGATAAACTTTCGCAAATAAATCCATTCTAGAAATCACGAGTCAGTACGGATAATCCTTTATCTTTGGATCATTATTTGCTTGTTTAAAAATCTAAAACAAGAGATCTTAGAACTATTCCTATTCCTTTGAGCATCCTTTTACTTTGAGGATTTGATACCCTACCTATCGACAACATTTGCACCTCCATGTTTAGTCTGGGAAAATTCTATCTTTCTAGCAGAATGTTTTGATATTTTATTGTGTAACAATACTATTGATTCCTTGTGGAATGTCAAGTTGCATCTGTAACATATCCAAATAGTATTACAATTCTCAGAATGGATCTCCTGTCTTGACGTGATATCGTTTTCTATCGCAGGGATTGTTGTCATGCCAAGACTTGGTCAAAAAATTATATATCCATTTGAGATGTTTTTGCGACAAAAATGTTGTAATACCTATATTCTCAAATCTTACTTTTCATCTTGGAATAGAGCTTTGAACAGATTAGGCTCAACTACATGATTGGTAGAACCTCTTTACTAGTTTGTCTTATTGATTACCTGACAGTTGCTTAAGTATGAAATCACGACAAACTAGATTATGACAGATGACAAGGTTACAATTAGCAGAGTCCAAAGACATCTCACATGCCCTCAGGTTACTATGGTAATTGATAAACAAGGTTCTATTATTGAATGCCAAATAACTGAATCAATTGGAAAGATAATCGACCTCTCGGAACTGACTTACATTGCTAAATTGGTCTCACTTCGTTATGATGTAGCACAATTTCATGCGATTTTAGATGGGCTTCAAATGACTATCAATATATTCAAACACGTGCTTACTCTTACAACGTTTCTTAATGATGGCAAACTCTTGATTGTAATTGTTCCAAAAAACGTCAATTTGTTTGATCTAATCAATGCTGGCGAAGATGTAATAGGAATAGAAGCCTTTCCTCCAAACAGACTAGCAGAGAAATAGGAAATCATCCGTCAAAATTGGGTTTATCAAAAATCTGGATTTTGACATCACTTCGAGATCTTTGGTCTGTATCCATAACTACTCATTATTTCAATCACGCGATAGTCATCTACTTGTTCGAAGGTATCATAATATTCTCCTACTGCATTGAAAAATGATGGAGAATCCAGAACTACAACTTCTGCAACTCTAGAAAGTTTTTCGATAGTATCTTTTGGTCCGACTGGTATAGCTACGACCAATCTTTTCGGGTTTTGTCTCTTGAGCCATTGTAATGTAACAAAGATCGTAGCGCCTGTGGCAATACCGTCATCTACAAGAACAACTGTCTTTCCCTCTAATCGGTAATCCTTTGTTCCTCTGAACTTCATTAGTCGGCGGTTTATCTCTTTTAATTCTGAAGCAACCTGTTGTTCGATGTATTTTTTTGGAACGTTCATAGCCTCAATTATATCTGTATTTGGAAAGAAGCTACCATCATGCATAACAGCTCCTATTGCAAGCTCGGGATTGTATGGCGCGCCTACCTTTCTTGAAACTATAATGTCAAGTTTTGCGCCTAATGCCTTTGCAATGACATCACCAATTATCACACCACCTCTCGGGATTGCCAGAATAATCGGATCCTCGCCTCGAAGCCACTCTAGTTTTTTTGCAAGCTTTTCTGCTGCATCAACTCTATCGTTGAAGATCAATTGTTTTTTCCACCTTCATGGTCAGCGATTTGCACTGCCTTCAGTGATGATAATCACATAATTCATTAGTACTCTTCTTCGTGACGGGGGGTTTTCAAATTGTATTGAGCCTTTATTCTGAAGGCTTGAGTCGTCATTTTTTTGGCCTTACTTGTTTCGAACCTATTGTTACACCGAAGACAATGGTAATAGTCCGCTGTTGTTTCAGAATCGCTGTCCTTTTCTATCATCACCGAGCTGCAGCTATTACAAGAGATTTCCTCAACATTGTTCGAACAAAGTACCTTGCCTGAAGATTCCAGCTCCTTAAGGTATGCCAGCGCTTTTTCTCTGCTTATATTACATAATTCAGCTATTCTAGGTAAAGTAACAAAAGTTGGTTTTAAAACAGAATCAATTTGCTGTTCTACTTTGGCATTTTCCTTCTTGGTAGCATCGCGTTCGTCTTCGAGTATTTGGATAGCGTTTTGTATGTTATTGAATCGTACCGGTTTTTGGAGATAAAGATATGCCCCACGCATTATGACATCCTTGACGGCTTGTTCGCCCTTCTCAAGTGCAGTTGTGACAATAACTTTCGCGTCAGGCCTAATTTTCAAAATGTGCGGCAATACAATGTCTGCGTCTACATCAGGCAAGTTATAGTCAAGAAAGACGATAGGAAGTGTATTTGACTTGACAAGATTTTCAAACAGTTGCATCCCCTCCTTACCTGTAGTAGCGGATTTGATCTCGTAATAACCAAGTGCATTTAGGAATTCTTTTATTGACATGATAATTGCCAGGCTGTCTTCAATTATGAGAATGGGGTTAGACTTGGTACTAGGTTCTTTTGCAGTTGAAGTCACGATTGATAGTAATACCATTGCACTATTTAATAATAAAATCTAATTGGAACTAGTATACATACTACTATCGTGGGCTAAATTGGAACGCCAATTTTACTAGGCCTAGAAGAATTAGCAAAAGTAAATTTCCGCTACCTTGTAATTATTTACAGCCAATGAGGAATCTGTAGAAATCCCTCTATGCTTTCCTTTTTGAGAATCTTTACTAGCGCATTGGCTTGAGGAGTTGATAATACTGGCTTATCGAATTGATTATCAGTAGATATTCTTGGGCAGGCAACCTGAATGAACGCATCAATCCCTTTGAGATTACGCAGTCTATCATCAGTTATCTCTGTTAGCGCAAACAGCTGAACCTTCTTGCCTAGGCTTTCCAATTCCTTTTTAAATCTAAGAGCAGTAGTTTTCGAGAATTGACCCTCCTTTAATCCGACTATGATTCCAAACGAGTCTGCCTCGGCAGCCTTGTAAACAGAAAGAATTGCTTTTTTCTGCAGTTTTTGGGCAAATTCAGTAACTTCTCTTATCTCATTAAAATAAGGATCAAGAACGTATGTGGGTTTGTTTGTAGCTAAAGCAATACCTGCTGCATGAAAATTACTCTGGCCCAAAAATACGTTGGCATCAACGGTATCTCTTGTTTCCATCACGGGATAAAACTCGCAGCCAAAAACCTGTCCGTCGTTTAGCTGACCTTTACCCTTTCCTATTTTGACAGTTATTCCGTGCTTTTCGAGTATTGCCTTTGCTTTCTGAACTTCGTGCAGGTGCTGGCTGTCGGTAACTAGTGATACTGTTTTTCCCTCAAGTTCAAGTGCACCTTTTCTTGCCACGTCGTCAAATGATACGTTATCATATGCATCAACAAGAACTGTATTGTCCCCAAAACTAGTTGAATTAATGGTATGCCCGATATGAAAGAGAACCTCTGCTCCAAGTACTTTGGCTCCATTTGTGTTAATATCACAGGTCCCAAAGCAAGTATCAGCAAGAACATATGCTGGAATCCCAAATTTTTCCATTATTCTAGTAGCAGTTTCTTGAATCTTGGGCAAGATTCCATCAGGTCCGTTAAGTGCTACTGACACAGGTTTTCTCTTTTCTATCTCATCGAAAATTTTCTTCTCATCTATTACTATCAATCGTTATCGAAGATTGTTTTTTTAATTTAAATCAAGCGAACGCGCATAGCATTTAATATCGTATAGTATCAAGACCAGATAATGCCAATTGCATTCGTACTGATAAATGCAGAACTTGGAGCAGAAAATGAGCTATTAAATCAGCTTAAGGGTATAGAACACGTCAAGTACGTGTATGTCCTTTATGGTGCCTATGATCTGGTAGTAAAGATTGAAGCTCCCGATAGCGAGACTCTCAAAAAGACCATCTCGAACAATATAAGACAACTCAAAAATGTACGCTCTACCCTTACCATGACTGTAATCGAATGAAGAGTTCAACCGTTATTCACATTGGGTTTGATGATACAGATTCCAGGAAAGGAATGTGCACTACCTTTCTTGCATACAAAATTGTAGAATACTTGAAAAAAGAGCAAGTAAGGTTTCTGGATTATCCCTATCTGATTCGGTTTAATCCAAATATTCCCTGGAAAACCCGAGGAAATGGCGCTGTGGCATTAAAAATTGAGACCAAAGAACCTCAAAAAATTAAGCGGAACATAATTGAATTTATAAAAAAATATTCTGCCACAGAAGATGGTGCAAATCCGGGTCTTGTTTTTTATGAAAACAAAGAGATCCCAGATCACTTTTCTAAATTTGGTAAAGCGGCGCTATATAGTGTTGTAAACAGGAATAAAGCAAGAGAATTTGCGGCAAGAAATGGTCTTGAAACATTTCATCTTGGAAATGGGCAGGGATTGGTTGGTGCAATAGGAGCAATTGGGTACAACTTTCGCGATCATACCTTTGAGCTGATTTCATATCGGGATGAATCAAACTTTGGAAAAAGAAGAAAAATTCTCAAGGATAGCGTCATGAGAATGCAACAGATTACCTATCCAAAGACGTTTAATAGCTTTGACGTAATCAAAAATAGAGTACTAATTGCACCCCATGGCCCCGATCCAGTCTTTTT
The DNA here is from genome assembly GCA_001920395.1 of Thaumarchaeota archaeon 13_1_20CM_2_39_20. Lineage (GTDB taxonomy): Archaea > Thermoproteota > Nitrososphaeria > Nitrososphaerales > Nitrosopumilaceae > Nitrosotalea. Next base: position 4,158 of record MNJS01000003.1, on the reverse strand, counting down.
TGGTGTACGTGGTGAAGATATTAATTCCGTAATGCAAGGAGCTTCTCTTGTAAAATCTCAAGAAAAATATCGCGGTTACATGATCTTTAGATCAAATCAGGGAACAGGTGACCATCTGGAAAATGAGCTTGATATTCAAAACATCAAACCGTTTTCCTCTGGATACTTGATTGGGCAAATATCAGAAAAGCCAAAAATTGAGCAAGGAGGACATGCCTTTTTCTCAGTTACAAAGAATGGGACGGCAGTAAAATGTGCAGTATACAGGCCAACAGGACTTGTGAAGGTGGCCGCTAAACTAATTGAAGGTGATTTGGTAAAAGTAGGTGCAGGAGTAAGAAAGGCTTCAAAAAATCACGACCAAGTTCTAAACGTGGAATTTTTCGAAGTGCATGGCCTTGCGAAAGATATAGTGATGACGAATCCGTCTTGTACTAGATGCAAAAAACGCATGAAATCAAAAGGAAAAGGCCAAGGTTACAAATGCACAAAGTGTGGTAAAACCGCATCGAAAAGGGTAGGAGAAGAAATTCCAAGGCAAATTGGCAAGCAACTTTACCTACCGATTCCCTCGGCACATAGACATCTGACTAGACCCGCACAAAGAATGGGTAAGATAAACACTAGAATCGAATTTGATGGCTCAAAAAAATGGTTTTGTAATCTGAATTGATGTCATCTAAAGAGAATAGCGGGGAGTAGATTTGAACTACTGACTTGCGGGTATCTCATCAGCATTGATTATGAGCCCGCCGGGATGACTTAGCCCCATAGTCTGGCTTCCCCACCCCGCTAAGTGAAGAGAAGCCTCAGGGTGATATATACTCTTTATCAAATTTTAGAAATAATTAATAGGATTTGCAAAGTCTCAGACCTGTGGATAAAAAAACTAGAATCATAGCAATTATTGCAGCTATTGCAGCTTCGATTGTTATCATATCATCACCATCTGGTTCTATTATAATTCCAAAACCAAATACTAGTCCTACTGGTACAGATGCGGTACAAATCGTTGCTGCAAATTTACAAAAGCCATGGGCTTTGACTTTTGGTGATGGAAAGATCTTCTTAACTGAGAAAGTTGGAAGAGTACGAGTTATCGATAATGGAGTCTTGGTAAATAAATCAGTAGCAGACTTGCATGTAGCAGACATTACAGATGCAGGCCTGCTTGGAATAACGCTACATCCAGATTTTGCAAAAAATCACTACATCTATGTATATTATACCTATAGCGAAGGGGAAAAGCTTTGGAATAAGGTGTTAAGAATCACTGAATCAAATGATACAATATCAGATGCTAGAGTAATTTTAGAGAGGATTCCGGGTGCAGAATTTGACGATGGCGGAGTGATGAAATTTGGTCCTGACAAAAAGCTCTACCTAGGTACTGGGGACGCCACCAGTAAGGATTCTGCACAAGATCTACACTCACTTGCAGGAAAAATACTGAGATTAAATGATGACGGTTCAATTCCCCAGGATAATCCAATTTCAAATTCCCTGGTATACTCTTATGGACACAGAAATCCGCAGGGATTAGCATGGGATGATAAAGGAAACCTATATGAGACGGAGGAAGGGCCGACAAAAAATGATGAAGTAAACCTAATCTGGCCTGGTAAAAACTACGGCTGGCCAGATCAAGAATGTTCAGGCTCAAATCAATATCAAGAGGCATTGTTGTGTTATAGCCCGAGCATAGAACCTGCAGGAATTGCATACTACAAGGCGGGTAAACTTGATCTTGAGAATGGCCTTATTTTGGCCACGCTGCGTGGAAATATCCTTTACCAATTGTCGACAAAGAACGGAACAATCACATCACAAAAAATCATATTGGATGGATTAGGCAGGATTCGTGAGGTTGGTGAAGGTCCAGATGGTTATCTATACATTCTTACGGGAAACACAGATGGCAAAGGTTTTCCGGACAAAAAAGATGACAAACTATTGAGGATTGTAAAATAATTTGGCTGATTCATCAATTCCGAAATTCCATGAAAAGACTAGGGACCAAAGAATCAAGATTGTAAAATTATTTGCGTCTCTGTCAAAAGAAGATGTCAAGATTCTAAAGGGTAACGGTGGCATAGCATTTGATGAAGCTAACAGCATGGTTGAAAATGCCATTGGAACAATATCATTTCCTCTTGGAATAGCGACAAATTTCAAGATAAACGGGAGGGATTATCTGATTCCAATGGTCATTGAAGAACCTTCAGTCATCGCAGCAGCATCTAAGGCAGCCAAAACTGCAAGAAAACATGGCGGATTCACAATCCAGGCTGATAACTCATATAGTATTGGCCAGATTCAGGTCGTAGATGTTGATGTAAAGTCTGCCATTCCTAAGGTAATGAAGGCATCAAATGAAATTCTAAAACTCGCAAATTCAAAAAGCAAGACCCTATCTAAAATGGGCAAAGGAGCAAAGAAAGTCTCATGCAAAGAGATTAAGACAAAATCTGGTAAAATGCTTGTTGTTGAACTCCTGATAGATGTAGGTGACGCAATGGGTGCTAATGTTACCAACACAATGTGTGAAGAAATAGCGCCTTTGATAGAGAAGATAACTGGAGGTAGAGTGATTCTGAGAATATTGTCAAACTATTCAACTAAGAGGTTGGTAAAGGGAAAAGCTATCTTTGACAAAGAAGAGCTTGGTGGTAAGGAAATTGTTGATAATATAGTATTGGCTTACCAATTTGCCACAAACGATCCATATAGAGCCGTGACACACAACAAAGGAATTATGAACGGAATAACAGCTGTTGCAAATTCCACTGGTCAGGATACGAGAGCGATAGAGGCTGCAGCACATGCCTATGCATCAAGAAACGGAAAATACACCTCATTGACTGAATGGGAAAAGGACAAGAATGGAAATCTTGTGGGCAAAATCGAGATTCCGATGTCTGTAGGAATAGTAGGTGGAATTACAAGTGTTCATCCTATGATAAAAGTATGCAATAAAATTCTAGGCGCAAAGTCAGCAAAGGAATTGGCTTGTGTAATTGGAGCCGTAGGCCTTGCACAGAATTTTAGTGCAATTAGGGCATTGGCCTCCGAGGGAATACAGAAAGGACACATGAAGCTCCACGCTAAGAACATTGCAGCAAATGCAGGTGTTCCCAAAAACAAAGTCGGTGAGGTAGTTTCGCGAATGATTTCAGAGGAAAACATCTCAGTTACTAGAGCCAAAGAAATCCTCAAAGAACTATAGCGACTAAATATATATCCAAAGAAGTTTGGTAGGACTACGTTGGCCCTAGTAAGATTGGCAATTCCGAAAGGCAGTATTGAAGAAGCTACCTTCAAGGTTTTAGAAAAGTCTTGGACCAGAGTAACTCGAAGAGAGAGAACCTACCGAGTTATGCTTGATGATCCACAGATTTTAGTAAAGATGCTGCGCCCACAGGAGATTCCAAACTTGGTACTTGATGGATTATACGATGTCGGAATCACGGGGAGGGACTGGGTAAAAGAAACAAACTCCGATGTTGAAATACTTCTTGATCTTGAATATGGGAGAATAAAACTCGTAATTGCAATTCCTGACTCTTTTAATTTCAAATCGTTGGATGACATGATAATGTTTTATGCAAAGAAGAAAAAGATACTAAGGATTTCCTCTGAGTATCTTACAACAGCTTCAAAGTTTATCATGCAGTCCAAAAGCTACAAGAAACTTTACGGCTCAAAGCAGCCTCTAATTGTGACTCCTTGGTTGCGATTAGGTTCTAACAAGAATGTCCAAATCTTCCTTTCATTTGGAGCTACAGAAGCTAAACCGCCAGAGGATGTTGACGCTATAATGGATGTAACAGAAACAGGCACAACATTGACTCAAAACCAACTAAAGATAATCGATACCGTAATGGAATCAACTGCAGTTTTAATTGCAAACAAAACGTCGCTAAAAGACAAATCAAAACGTGAAAAGATCTTTGACATTGTAACCATGCTACATGGTGCTGTGGAAGGAAAAAAGCACCTCCACCTATTCTTAAATGTCAAAGAAGAAAACCTAAAGAAATTGCTGCAAGACCTGCCTTCACTCAAACGCCCAACAATTAGCCCATTAAGCGAAAAAGGATGGTATGGCATAAACACTGTAATTCCAAAATCAGAGTTCCACAAACTGGTTCCTAAATT
>MNJS01000001.1 GCA_001920395.1 Thaumarchaeota archaeon 13_1_20CM_2_39_20 | reverse complement strand
TCTCAAAATCATTTGACCTTCAATATGGTTATCTGGAATTATCATCTGGAGGACGTCGGCTCCATGATCCAAAAAAGATAAGGTCACGACTAGTTGAACAAGGACTCAACCCGGCACAATTTGAAAACCACCTAAGATCATTTGATTGGGGTATGCCTCCACACTCTGGATGGGGACTCGGGCTGGATAGGTTGATGTCAGTTCTCACGCAGATTGACAATGTGCGGGAAGTTGTCTTGTATCCGCGGGACCCAGAACGCCTATTTCCGTAAAAAGATAAATTTTAACGTCACCAAGATGTCTAGTGCAAAAATGCGATTTTTGCGGTTCGGAATTTGGAGACCACACTTGTTATTTTTGCGATAAGCATTGTTGTACTTCTTGTATGACAGATGACAGGACACGCTGTAAAAGATGTTATATAACTAAACGCAAGCTTGGCTGGAAAGTTTTCAAGCGAAACAAAATACTGATTGGGTTCCTTGTATTCGTCTGGGCTTATACTGTTTTTCCTGTGCCATTTATACCGGGAATTGATCCAACATTTTATTGGGTCTCTTTAGGTGTGGCTATAATGATAATGATCCCCCTTGGACTTGCAATGTTCTTTTGGTCTAGGGAACCGCCAGCCTCAGACCTCAAGTGATCCTCGATATCACCTGCTCTGCAAACTCTCTGGTAGTCTTGTTACCGCCAATATCCTTTGTCTTTGTACCATCTCGTACTACTCCGTATACCGCATCTTCTATTGCCTTGGCAACTTGGTAGCATTTCTTGTCATCATTTTTCATTGCTAACCACTCAAACATCATCTTGGCTGAAAGAATAAAAGACGATGGATTGGCGGCTTGTTTTCCAGCAATGTCAAAGGCTGCTCCGTGAACAGGTTCAAACAAGGCAAAATTATTTCCAATATTGGCGGCAGCCGCCATCCCAAGTCCTCCTACTACCTGAGCTGCCTCATCCGACAAAATATCTCCGAATAGATTGGTTGTTACGATTACATCAAAGGATTCAGGCTGTCTTATCAGATTCATAGCACACGCATCTACGTACATTTGCTCAAATTCTATGTCGGCATGCTCTTTTGAAATTTCTTGGCATGACCTGGAGAAAAGACCATCAGTTTTTCTCATTACGTTTGATTTATGAACACAGGTAACCTTTCGCTGTCTGTTTCTTTGAGCTGCAGTTTTGAATGCGTATCTTGCAATTCTATTAGAGGCATCTTTTGAAATTGTTCGCAACGCGATAGCAGAATCACCGATATCAAACTCCATCCCAGTGTAAAGGTCCTCAGTGTTTTCTCTTACGATGACAAGATCGATATTTTGTTTAAGTGCTGGCATATTAGGATACGACTTTGCAGGTCTTATGTTTGCGTAAAGGTCAAGAATCCTTCTCAAGACAACAATTACGTCTGCCGCGCTTTCGCCTACTGGTGCCTTGAGACAGGCATCTGATTTTTTTATGGTCTCAAGAGTTGAATCTGGAAGAGCCTTACCAGTCTTTCTTAGAGCCACATCACCAGCTTCTAATTTTTTGATTTCTAGTTTTAATCCAAGATTATCATTTATTGTCTGCAATACATCCATTACAGCATCAGATATTTCTGGACCTATCCCATCTCCTGTTATGAGAGAAATTCGATACATCTAGTGTCCCAGATTTTTTTGTTTTAGAATGTTTTTGAGCATAATCCTATTTATGCCGTCGATCATAGCTTGAACGCTTGTAATTACGATATCCTCGCCTATTGATTTCGCAGAAGCCTGATTGCCATAAGCATCTTCAACTTTTATTGTTACTTCACAAAGCGCCTCTGAACCACCAGAAATTGAATCTAGTCTGTAATCCTTTATCCTCACCTTTGCTATCTCGCCAGTGATTTTTTGAATTGCATTAATTGACGCATCGACGGGGCCAACACCATAGTCTGTACTTATGAAGTCTTTTCCTTCTATGTTCAACTTTACAAATGCATACGGCATATTTCCTATGCCAGTAGATACGGAAAATCCAGTGAGGTGAACTAGTCTTCTCAAGCCCTGCTGTTGCATTACTTCACCTGCAATTGCTAGGAGCTCAACATCTGTCACGTGTTTTCCTTGGTCTCCAAGCTTCTTCACTCTGCCTAGAATCTGATATGTTTGCTCCTTGGTTGGTTGGATGCCGTATTCTTCTAGCATCGCTGCAACTCCATGAGCTCCTGCATGCTTTCCAACCTGAAACCATCTCGTTCTGCCAACAAGTTCGGGACTTATCGGTTCATAGGTCAATGGATTACTTAAAACACCGTGGGTATGAATGCCAGATTCGTGTCCAAAAGCGTTTTCTCCAACTATTGCCTTGTTTGGTTGAACTTGGACTCCAACTATCTTTGAAATATATCTTGATGTCTCGTATAGAAGCTTGGTGTCTATGTTCGTTTCATATTTTGTGTCAAACTGAAGGCATTGTAATGACATCACTAATTCCTCAAGGGATGCATTTCCGGCCCGTTCACCAATTCCATTAATTGTGACATGCGCACATTGTGCACCTGCTTGGATAGCTGATATCGTATTTGCTACCGCTAATCCAAAATCATTGTGACAATGGACGCTTACGGGAAGATGGGTGGCTTCAATCGTATCTTTTGTTATGGCTGCGAGATACTCAGGAGTAGAATACCCCACCGTATCAGGTATGTCTATTCTATCTGCTCCCACTTCTGAGACAGCTTTGAAGATTTTTTTTAGAAAGTCTCTGTCAGTTCTTGTAGCATCTTCCGCAGAAAATTCAACTTGCAAACCAAGAGATTTTGCATACTGAACAGCCTCTATAGCTTTTGCTAATGCCTGCTCCCTTGTTATCTTTAGCTTATACTTTAGATGAATATCCGAAGTTGCGATAAATGTGTGAACGTATTTCAAGCCCGCTGATATGGCAGCGTCGATATCTTTTTTCTCAGTTCTTGCCAATCCACAAATCTCGGCCCTTATATTAGCTGCTGCGATAGATTTGATTGCTTTCATTTCACCGTCTGAAACGATTGGAAATCCTGCTTCTATGGCATCAACCCCAAGAGTATCTAGTTTCTGTGCTATTGCAAGCTTTTGTTCTGGAGTTAACGCAACACCCGGTGTCTGTTCCCCATCTCTTAGTGTGGTATCAAAAATTCTAACTTTCATTGCCATATCCTCTCTCCAATGCACAAATTCCAGTTCGTGCTATTTCTAGAATTCCATATCCTTTTATCAAGTCCTCAAAAGCATCGATTCTGTCAGGTGTTGCCGTTATCTCTATTACCATTGAGGATTTCCTCACATCATGGACATTACATTTGAATGCATTTGCAAGATCAGTTATTTCCATTATATCTGATGGCTTGCTTACCTTTATTTTCATTAGGACAAGTTCACGGTATATGCTCTTCCTCTCGTCTAATAGTTTTACTTCTACGGTATCTATCAACTTGTCTAGTTGTTTTATTATTTGATTGAGTTGTTTTTCGTCAGCAGAGGTAGTGATTGTCATCTTTGAAAATTCTGGATTTTCAGTTACTCCAACTGAAATACTATCAATATTGAAGTTCCTTGATCTGAAAAGATTGGTAATCTTAAACAAGACTCCTGGCTTATTTTCTACTAGTACTGAAATTATAGACCACATCGATACCAACTACGATGGTAAAATCATATCCTTGAGCGATGTTCCTGGAGCGACAAACGGTAGTACGTCTTCTTCTGGGTCCATCGGAATATCTATGACAGTTGTTACGTTGCTCTTTAGAGCAGTCTGTACTGCCTTTCCAACATCCTCGATGGTCTCGGCTCTTATTCCCTGTGCTCCGTAAGCTTCTGCTACCTTTACATAATCAGGACAGTTCTTTAGATCGATTCCAATCATTCTCCTATCATAAAACGTCCTTTGCCATTGGGCTACCATGCCAAGTGAGAAATTGTTCATCAAAAATACTATGACTGGCAAGTTGTCCAGGACAGAGACTGCAAGTGAATTTTCCGTCATGTTGAAGCTACCCTCTCCTGCGATATCAAGCACGGGAACATCTGGCTTTGCCGCTTTTGCTCCTATCGCGGCTGGAAAACCCCATCCCATTGTTCCAAGTCCAGTAGAGCTGAAGAAAGTGCCAGGGTGTATTACATCAAAGAACAGTGATGCCCACATTTGATGTTGCCCAACTTCAGTAGTTACTATGGACTGAGATGGTAATACTTCCCTCAATTTACGGAGAATCTTTGCAGCGCCCAAAGGATGTGGATGGAGTTTTAGATTCTGTCTAAAGTATTCCCTTGTCTCATTTACGTGCTTTAACCAAGGATTGTCTCCGCCGCGCTTTATGGCCTTTTGAATTAGCATTTTTACCATTATTCTAAGTGATGCTCTCACGTCTCCTACCACGGCGACATTAGTAGTCTGATTCTTTCCAATCTCGGCAGGGTCCACATCCATGTGTATTATTTTTAGATGCCTTTCAAACTCCTCAAAAGTACCAACTGATCTGTCTGAGAATCTTGAACCGCACGCCAAGACGCAATCTGCTTCTACCATCATCTTGTTTGCTTCGGCATGTCCATGCATTCCAATAGGGCCAAGTGAAAGTGGGTGATTCTCCGGAAAAGATCCTTTTCCTTTGAAAGTAGTTACCACTGGTATCATGAGTAGCTCTGCTATTGATTGGAGTTCTGCAAACGCACCAGAAATTATGACCCCCCCACCAGCTAAAATTATGGGTCTCTCAGATGTGAACAACATGTCTATTGCGCGTTCAATTTCTCTAACATCAGGGTCAACCCATGGATGGTATCCCCTGATTTTTACCTCGGATGGAAAGACCATTTCTGCTTCATTTTGTTGAACATCCTTGGGAACATCTATTAACACAGGGCCGGGCCTGCCGGTGGATGAAATGTAAAATGCTTTCTTTACTACCTCAGGAATTTCTGCCGCATTCATTGGTTGAAATGCATATTTTACAATGGGATTTGTAATTCCAATTATATCGCTTTCTTGAAATGCATCTCTACCAATCATCTTTGACGGAACTTGACCCGTAACAGCTATCATTGGAGCAGAGTCTGCTTGCGCAGTTGCGATCCCAGTAACTATGTTTGTGGCTCCAGGTCCAGAAGTTGCAAAGCATACTCCTGGTCTTCTGCTTACTCTTCCAAAACCATCTGCCATGTGTGATGCGGATTGCTCGTGTCTTACCAATATGTGTCGAATGTTGCTCTTGTATAGCTCATCATAGATTGGTAGATTTGCTCCTCCGGGCAGTCCGAAGACTATGTTTGCACCCTCTTTCTCTAGGGCAACCATTAAAGATCTAGCACCTGACATTCTTTCCATAATTTTTATCACCAAAGAATTTGCTGTAGTTTACAGCAGAAGGTCGACTAGCAGCAAAATACCAGAAATGCTTGCCGAGCCTCCTAACTTCATATTAGTCCTATGAATTTCTCCAATAAAATAATTTATAAATATTGCTAGTAAAATCGCGTAAAATTGTTAAACGACGAGACGTAAAAGCGATAATATTTCATTAATGTATAGATAGCGAGTTTTACCTCTCATCTTTCATAAGACTTAAACGAGTACCATCTCAAGCAATATTCGATTTTGGCCGACAAAGATGAGATACTTGAGATAATTACAACCTTCTTTAACGCAGGCAAGACAAAGAATCTAGCTCCATTGAGTGTAATACAACTTGATGATGCAAGATTCTCTAGCTACAGTGATGTTCCTCCACTTGATCTCAAGGATTACGCCACAACTATTGCGTTACAACAATTAAGATTTGTAAGTATATCAGATTATGAATTTGAGGTTAAAAATGCACGGGTGGATATATTTGATAATTGTGCCATTGCAACCTTTACTGTACGACAAACAGGCATGGTTGTTGATAACTATAGTTTTCGAGGGCAACACTTTGCCATGGAGAGCAGAGGGACTTTTGTTTTTATAAAATCACAAAGGTGGAAGATGGTTCACATACACTTGTCGAGGATTTCTGATTAAGCAGGAGTTACTGCTTTTGCTTTGGGTGTTTTTACCACGCCCTTTATTTTTTTGAAAATCTCATGTGCTTCCTTGACTGTCACATTTTGATGTACTATTGCTTTTACTGCCTTGATCATGGCAACTGGATGATCTGATTGCCAGATGTTTCTTCCCATGTCAACTCCTGCTGCGCCAGCTTGAATCGCATCATAAGTTAGTTTTAATGCATCTAGTTCTGTTGCAAGCCTTGGGCCTCCAGCAATTATAACCGGCACAGGACAACTCTTTACAACTTTTTCAAATTTGTCACAGTAGTATGTCTTGACTAAATGAGCCCCAAACTCTGCAGCAATTCTGCATGCAAGTCCAAGATATCTTGCATCTCGCTTTTCCAATTCCTTTCCAACTGCAGTAACAGCTAGTACTGGTAATCCATATTCTTCTCCCTCATTAACCAAATTCCCAAGACTAACCAGTGATTCGTGTTCGTATGGTGCGCCAATGAATATTGACATGGCAAGAGCTGATACATTTAGTCTGATAGCATCCTTTACAGAAGTAACAATCTTTTCATTTGAGAGATCTTTTCCTATGATGCTTGTTCCTCCGGAAACTCTCAGGACTATTGGAATTGGAAAGTTGGCATCGACCGAGGTTCTTAACACACCTCTTGTGAGCATTAGCGAATCGGCATGAGGGAGTAGTGGCGCTATCGTCTTACGTGGTTCTTCTAGTCTTTCGGTTGGACCTAGGAAGTAGCCATGATCCACAGCTAACATTACCCCACGCTTATCGTCTGGCTTGATTATTTTAGCGAGACGATTTTTAAGACCCCAATCCATATCATTTTCCAAAAAATTTGCCTTAGTTAAGCGTTTCTGAATTTGTGATGACAATCTTCATGGAATCGTTCACTTGGTGAGCATATTCTAATGCCTTTGCGGATTTGGAAAGATCAAATTTGTGAGTGATTAATCTCTTAACATCGATCGTACCTTCTTCTATTAGTTTGAAGGCTCCATTTGTATCGTTTTCTGATGCTGCATAACTTGGTGCAACGGTAATTTCCTTGGAGTAAATTTTGCTTACATCAATAGACATTTTTGCGTCTCTTGGGGGAACTCCAAATAATATGATGGTTCCACCTTTTCTTACAAATTCAATTGATTGAGCTATGGCACTAAGACTACTGGTGGCCACCACTACTACATCTACACCACGATTTTGAGTTTTTGAAAGAACTCTTTGATATGTATCTGGTGCGGTAGATCTTATGGCTTCTGTTATTCCAAATTGTCTGGCAAAATTCAACCTAAAGTCGTTTATGTCAAAACAAAAAATCTCTTTCATCCCAAAAGCTTTGCTTAACATGACGTGCATCATTCCAGCGGGTCCTGCTCCTAGAATTGCAATGGAGTCTCCCTTTTGGAATTTAATTTTGTTCCATGCCCTCATACAACATGCAAGTGGTTCTATCATTGATGCCTCTTCGAAGCTTATACCATCAGGCAATTTTATCACACCGCCATGTGATACATTCCACTCAGGTACCACAAACTCTTCAGCCAACCCACATGGTGTCAAGTTAGTCTCAGAATACTTTTGACACATGGTTTCGTTTCCGTGTAGACAAAAATGACACGAATAACACGGCACATGATGGTGTACAAACACCCTATCTCCAATTTTGAAATTCTTTACGTTGAGGCCAACTTGAGACACTATCCCAGCGGGCTCGTGACCTAATCTCATAGAGGGTTGGCTGTACTGACCGTAGATCTTTTCTAGATCAGAACCACAAACACCACACACTCTCATATTTACTAAGATGTCTCCATTATCAATTTGAGGTCTTTCTACATTTTTTATATCAACATTTGATGGACTTTTTACATACGCAGCCTTCATACCTTAACTCTTATCACTTTAGATTCTTGTTTATTTGTACTCTGTGATTGCCCTTGCATAAAATATCCTTCTCTCATTTTTGATATAGTTATGCAATAAAAAATCCGATAGAAAATAGTATTAACCCCATCTGTAACATCATAATAGTGAAAGAAGGAGAGCAAGCACCAGATTTTGAACTCCCTGCAAGCGACCAAGGTACCGTGAAGCTTAGCTCATACCAAGGAAAGAAGAATGTTGTTCTTTGTTTTTACCCAAAAAACCATCTCTTTGCATGTCCGTCAAAGAAGGTGTTCAAAATGGCCCAGGCTACGATAAATGCATATCCGAAGATAAGAGAGTCTGAAGCAGAACTCTTTGCTATATCTGTTGACACAGTAGAAGATCAGAAGAAATTCGTCGACGAGTACAAGATTCCATATTTGCACTTGAGTGATACAAAGAAAACTGTCTGCAAGATGTATGCCGGTCTGAATCTAGCTGGTCTAGCAAAAAGAACTACTTTTATCATTGATAAGCAAGGTAGAATTGCAAAGATTTTTCATGATATCAATGTTGAAAAACACGGGCAAGAGATTGTGTATTCTTTGAATCCTCTAAAATGAGCTATCCTAGGCTTTTCAAAAAATTTTTAAAGATCTGAAATAAGACTTGATTCGTGCTAGATCTTGTTGCAAAAAAACTATTCCTTACTAGGGGCAAGGGTGTTCATCAGGACCAGTTAACAAGCTTTGAGTACGCTTTACGTGATGCGGGAATTGCTGGAACCAACTTGGTTTTAATATCAAGTATTTTCCCACCAGGTGCTAAACTCATATCAAGAGCAGAAGGCTTGAAGCTGATAAGGCCAGGCAGTGTGCAATTCGTGATATATGCAAAACAACAGAGCAATGAGCCTCACAGATTAATGGCCGCATCTGTAGGAATAGCAGAACCTATGGACAAGACAAAGTACGGATATCTGTCAGAATATCACTCCTTTGGAGAAACTGAGAAGGAAGCAGGAGATTATGCTGAAGACATAGCGGCACAAATGCTGGCTTCTTCATTAGGTATTGAATT
>MNJS01000030.1 GCA_001920395.1 Thaumarchaeota archaeon 13_1_20CM_2_39_20 | reverse complement strand
GTAGGCTATGAACTTCACGTATTCTCCATATGTCATATCAAGAGAGCAGTGTGAACATCTGACAAAAGAAAAATCGTCCCCAAGCTCCGCTATCTTCTCGCATCTAGGGCATTTTACTTTCATATGGTATCTTGTACTTTAATCCTAATATCTCTTCTCAAAAGAATAAATTGCTACGATCTGCTTGACTTGCTATGGCAAAAACCTGTACAAAGTGTAAGAAGGAAATTCCAGATGGTATCGATATTGACCCCATAGCGTCGGTATATCCTTGCTGTAATGAATGTTGGTCTGAATGGAAGCAATATAGGATCATCGTTATGAATGAAATGAAACTTGATATGTCTATGCCAGAACACAGAAAGGTGCTCAAAAAGTATGAAAAGGTCTTTGTTGGTGTCATGACACCTGAAGGCGATGTTATGAATTTTGTAGATGAAAATCAGAGAAAACCAGACACACCCGCCTAAACTCCCATTTCCTTACTGGCACTCTCAGGAATGGTTAGATGGATTTTCCTCCTAGAATTTTCATCAAGTGACATAACTATTTTTCTAATGCTTGCTGAAAGTACCACCTTTTGTTCTTGAGATAATGACAGGTAGATTTCGAAAATTCCATCGAGATTAAATAATACTATCTTCTCGGGATGATTTACGATCTCGGTTATGTAGGATGAAAACATTATCGTCCTTTGTTCCTCTGACAAGTCACATAGGATTTCAAGCCACGTCTTAAACAAAGTCGCGAATTTGTCAAACTGTATCGTAGGCCCAGCTTGCAATGCGTTATTTATGATCTCTCTTCTATCTTCTTGTGACATTGAAAAAAATTCGAACAATCTATCTTGTAAGATAGGCTTTCTTAGAAATTCTGGCAGGCCGGCTAGATTGGCTATGATATTCCTTGCGTAGTTTGGCTGTGACATACAAAACTCAGATTGATGCTTCTACACTAAAATTGTATTGTTGAGACTTGGCTTAAATATGTCCCCTTATCCTCTTCCTGTATGCCTTCCGCAGTTATCGTCGGCGGTTTTTATGGTGACGAGGGTAAAGGAAAAATAGTTTCATATCTTGCAATGAAAGATAATCCTTCAATAGCTGTTAGAGGTGGCGTAGGCCCTAACGCAGGCCATACTATCGAATGTAACAACAAAAAATACAAAGTAAGAATGCTACCAAGCGCATTTTTGAATTCTAATACAAGATTGCTAATAGGACCAGGCGTGGTTGTAAGTCCTGATGTTCTTCTAAAGGAGATAGAGGAATTTGGAGTAAAAGATAGAGCTTTTGTCGATTATCAATGTGGTATAATTGAAGAATCTCATAAGATAGCTGATTCACAAGGGAGGTTAAAAGAATCCATTGGTAGTACCGGCACAGGAACAGGCCCTGCCAATGCAGACAGAGCAATGAGAACATTAAGACTTGCAAGGGATGTAGAATCTTTAGCGCTTTATCTAGATGATATTCCTAATGCTATCAGTTTTGCGCTTCAGAGAAATGAAAGAGTTATCGTAGAAGGCACACAAGGAACTTTCCTCTCGCTCTGGCACGGTACTTACCCATACGTGACATCAAAAGATATTACAGCATCAGGAATATGTGCCGATGTGGGAATTGGACCCAAGAATGTTGATGATGTAGTGGTTGTTTTCAAGTCATTCGTTACCAGAGTGGGAGAAGGACCTCTGAAAAATGAGCTCAGTCCAGATCAAGCTTTGGCAAGAGGTTGGCAGGAAGTCGGTACCGTTACCGGAAGACAAAGACGTGCAGCCGATTTTGATTTTGAGCTTGCTAAAAGGGCAATTTTGCTGAACAGCGCAACTCAAATTGCACTTACTAAACTTGATGTTGTATTTCCTGAATGTGCGCATATGCAGTCTTTCTCCGATCTAAGCTCACCTGCAAAATATTTTATAAAAAATACTCAAGATCAACTAAAGGTACCAGTCACTTTGATTGGTACTGGTCCCGATGTTAATGACATTATCGATAGAAGAGAGTAATAGGAATAGTGAACGACTACTTTTAATGTGGATGATCTTGGATGAAATCCATGGCAAAATTTCCATATTACATAGAAGTTTATGATATGACAGGGTTTTCAAGACTTGTCTGCGCCTTGGAACGAATACCGCGTACGTCGTTCTCATTTGGTCTTGACGGTAGAAACGTCATTTCTGTGCAGATGGACGTTCTCAAGGAACGGCCTGTTAATTATTATGTTTCAGTCGATAAAATTGGTCATTACCTTTCATACGGACTTAGGGGAGGCAAAGAAGACTGCGATATTGTAAATACCATGACAAATCCTACCTACCTTTACTCACCAATCGTACGTGTAAAATCATTACCAAACACACTAAGACCAGAAACTAACACGGATCCAGATGTAATGTATGTGCCTCTTGAACTAGAGGATCTTACCAGTTTGATAAAACTAAGCTATGGATTTGAAGAATCACCATTCCCACTATTCGCTTTCTCAGATGGAGAAAAATGGTTTGTAGGACTGTTTATGAACTTTAATGAGTCTGATGAGTTCTCTTACTTTTGTCACGTTAGACTTGACTATGAACCTACAAAGCCATTCTTGAAATATTCCAGTAAGGATGGAACTGAACCAACTTTCGTAAATTCAATAAGTGATCATGGTTACTCCTACCTTAAGGTAATAAAGTTAAAGGACAAACATCCTCTAGTCAAACCATGACAGATTTCAGAAAAAGAATGAGAAATTCCTCATCAGATAAGAGCTTGATAATTCTGGCAAATGACTTGGATGAAAATAACGTGGATAAACTAGAAAGCAGAACACTGATGAACATTAAAACTTTGAACAAATATCTTTGTGCTATCAAACTTAATTTTCATGTAATCTTACCATTAAGCAAGGAAAGTCTTACAAAAATAAATCTGGCTGCACATGACGCGGGTTTACAAACTATAGCGGACATAAAGCTAAATGATATTGGGAACACTAACAAGATCACCTTAGAAAGGCTGTGGGAATGTGGATTTGACGCGGTAATAGTTAATCCTATAATGGGACTGGAAAACTTGAGGGAATTAGTCAAGTCCGCTCATAAGAACAGGTACGGAGTAATATCGCTAGTTCATATGAGCCATCCTGGAGCAAAATTGGGTTATAGACTGAGAGTGAGAGATCCTGCTACTAGCAAGATGTTGTTGCTTTACGAATTATTCTTGAAATGGTCCTACTCGCTGCATGTAGATGGTGTGGTAATTGGGGCAACCGTTCCTGAACTAATTGTGTTATCTAGCAAAAAAGTAAGAGGTCGCTGCGAAATTTACTCTCCAGGTGTGGGAACTCAAGGCGGTGATCCTAAAAGAACACTGGATGCAGGAGCAGATTATATAATTGCGGGTAGAACAATTCTAGATTCAAATAATCCTGTTTCTAAAGCAAGAAAACTTCAAAGGCTAACTCTCCAATCCTAGATCCTTGACCTTCTTTAGTAAATTCTGAGCAGTCTTGTAAGTTAGCTTCTGTAACGCATCATTAAATTTGAGCCACGTAAAATTAAGATGTTCATGTGAAAGTTTTACATGGTTTGTATTAGTCTTCGCTAGGAAGAAAATGACTTCTTTGTGAACCAATTCGCCATCTCGTTGATAATAGTATTCTATCTTGTCCTCGAAACCATCTACAAAATTGACATCTGATATACCAGTTTCCTCTTTAATTTCACGAAGAACTGTTTGTTTTAATATCTCGCCTTCTTCGATATTTCCTTTTACAAAATCCCAATGTCCAGAAGGATAATTCAAAAGTAAATAGAGATTACCCGAAAACGTTTCTTGATAAAGAATAGCTCCAGCAGATCTTTCTTCTAACATGTTTCTAGAGAACTGTACTCTCTCAAGTATTTCTCTCTTCTATTTGCCTAGCCTACGGCTTCTTTTTTGATATGTTCTAATGGCTCTCATAAGATCTATCTTTCTAAATTCAGGCCAATAAACATCCATGAAAACTAGCTCACTGTAGGCACTTTGCCACATCAGAAAACCACTGAGCCGCTTCTCACCAGAGGTTCTCAATATCATATCGGGAGATGATTGAGGAAGATGCGAAGTATAAAGACATGATTCTATCACTTCCTTATCTATACCGCTTACATCAAGTGAACCTTCTTTAATTCTACCTGCAATTTTCTTTACTGCATCAACAAGTTCTGTCTGACCACCATATGCTATTGCTATGTTCAGATAATGATTGTCGTAATCTTTTGTCACGGTCTCAAGTTTGTTTAGGATTTCCTTTAGAAAATCAGGAAGCAGCTCAACACGTCCAATTGCTTTTATTCTCATGCGATTCTTGTGTATTCTGGGATCATCGTATAATTTGTGTAATCTACTGTTTATCAAATCATAAAGATAACGCAACTCTTCGTCATTTCTATTCAAGTTTTCTGCAGACAAAACATATAGTGTGATTATCTTGATATTTAGCTCCTCGCACCAATCCAACAGCTTTTCTACTGCATCAGCACCATGAAAATGACCATCTATCCTGAAAACGAGATTTCTCTTTGCCCATCTTCTATTTCCATCCAAGATAATTGCAATATGCTTTGGCATATCTCCAGTACGTATTTCTCTTTCGAGCCTTTTAGAGTATAGGCTATAAAGACCTCCAAACTGGAGAGCCTTGTCTCTTATTCTGATAGTACTTCACCGCCCTTCTTCTTTCTATATTTGTGAAAGAGCAATGACGCTGATATCAGTATTACTGCAAGGCCGCCAAGCAGAGGTGGAACAAGGGTGAATGGACTCTCGTCTTTTGTCATTACCGTAGTGAACTGTAAGACAATTGGATAAAGGGTCACAAGTACTACTATTCTTAATATGTCAGTAATCGATCTCATACTTCCCTTGAACCAGCTGCTCAATAATGATCCGCCAAACATGCAACCTATTCCCATCCAAAGAAATGGCAGCATTCCTGATACGAATAGACCCACTGTTTGCTTGTTCAGAACCAGCTTCAATATGTTGTCAGGCTTACCAGATGCTATTTCCGGATTCACTGCAGCGATTCCGGCAGTTACCGAAGCTAATATCAGAAGAATCCCAGCTACAAGAGTGAAGATCCTTATGAATCCAGCAGGTGTAGGTTTTGTCCAGCGGGACCACGCCCTATCAACATCAAAAGCTCTTATGAGAAATGCTCCTCCAAGAATACTTACTAAGACTGCAAAAATTTCTCTAGTCATACCAAGAACAGTTGCAATTCCTCCTATTAACAGCAGAATTCCAGGAACTCCTAGGAAGAACTTTGAATATTTTGAATCAAAGGCAATGGCCTTGAGATATCTTCCTAATACCGCATATGAATATTCTACACTTCTGCTTACCCGCATAACCACTCTCTTAACTGATACAACGGGCAAAACATTCTGAATTATTGGAATCACACTCTCATCGTCTTCTCCATCAGAGACAATAACAGCTCCATTTGCCGAAAATTTTTCTATTATACTTTTCACTTGGGAAGCGATTTTCTCATCACCTTGTACTCCTTTATTTTCTGTACCGGATACTATTGCAACCTCCGCCTGGTATCCCTTGCTTACTAGATCCTCAAACGTCTTTATGGCCGCAAAAATCGCATTTGAATCTGCATCTTCTGGATCTTCGAGCGCCAGTCGTTGTGCTGACTCAATGCAAGCATTTCGTCCGACGACCGGTGTGAGGACACCGGCCTTGCTCCCAATATCATCATCTCTGTCTACACAAATCACAAGCAATCTACTAGCCTTTCCCTCGGTTGGTTCCTTCTGTAAATCGGCTTCCTTAGTTGACATCGTATAGACAAAAATCGCGCTTCCTATTAATTAATGTAATTTCTATTTGTCCTAACAATAACTCAAGAAAATTTTGACTTATCTTCAGATACTGAATAGCCTCTTATGGACGCGTCTCATTAGATTTTCTAACTAATGAGTTTGACTCTTTCTTTAACGAGTCTATTTTTGAAATCTCCTCATTCAAATCAACGAGAGAAATTCCACCCTTCATCTTTTTTGCCAGCGAGATTGACTCTGTTAGGTATTCGTTATACTTTTTGAGAGATTCATCATAGTTGAGATAACTCTCCCTCCATTCTACCGGTGGGTTACTTTCTATTAATTCCGTAATGAGAGATGTAACTTGTGCAGATGACGTCTGAGCCCTGGTAACAAAGTCATCAGGAGGCAGCGTCTTATCAAGCAGTTCCTTGAGGCCTGATTCCATCTCGGTCGCAATTAATGTCTGTCGTTCTCTTACACTCTCAAGCTCACTTTTATAATCTGAAACCACAAAGGAGGAACCTCTGTTTTGGGGAACTATCCAGATAACGAAACTAGCGGCAGATATGGCAACCAGTATTATGGCCGTAACAACGATGCCCTTTCTTGTCGCCATTTAAATGACTCCCTTTATGGCTTTTAAAAGCATAACTGAATAACAATTTGATGATTCCAAACGTCAATTTGTTAATTTCTTCAAGTTAGTTCAATTCAAGATAAAAAATATGACAAAATTGTATGTTTTTGTACAAATTCTTCATTTGAGACCTGAAGAGGATGATATAAAAATTTAACAGCCTCTAGCGTATAGTGAAATAATTTTTACAGCGCCTTGCTAAATACAACTTCCTTCGTAAAAAATTGAAATGGTTCAAGCGTACTGCGTAAAATGCAGGAAGAAAGTCGATATCGCAAATCCAAAAGAAGTTAAGCTAAAGAATGGCCGACCTGCGGTGAAGGGCACATGCCCAAAATGTGGCACTAACGTCTTTCGAATAGGAAAGTCTTAGGGACCACTTTCTTCTTTTTTGAAGAAAATCAGAATGATGAGGTCAGCAAATCGTTCTCTAGTTAACGGAATAGTAGATGTGACCGCCAAATACGGCTTTTAGTAGTGTGGCAGACATTCAGATGGGTTTTATCTACCTGCAATGTATGAATCAATTATAGACGAAACTAAACCAGAACATCTTATTAAAAACTAGAATTCTTTGATAGGATATCCAAGTAAATACCTCCTGCTAATTGCTGTCAAATTTGATTCAGAAATATGTGACAAGACATTTCACCTAAAGCAAAAAACCAAAGACCAAAATGGAACACGAAAGTATGAATTTCAATCTATTAACGTTGTTCGTACCTTAAGACTGGAAGAATATGGCCTCTACAAGAAACGAGGAATTTCCGAGTAAAATTTTCCTTCGCACCTACTTAACAGACGGACTTTCTAATCTGTAACTTCAAATAACTTACAGTACCTTAATTATACTGGTATTCTAATAAATTATGAATAATTTTTTATTGCGTATACTTTTATTGGAACGGTACTAACTGCAGATCAAGGTTATAGATATTTTTGTCACCTATTGCGGTAAAAACTAATGTCTTAATTTGTATCATTTCTACACATCTTTCTTATAGCATGGGAAATTCTTCAATAGTAATTTGAAGGACACGAACAAAAACAACTAGAAAAGTTTTGTAATTACATTTCATTACATGCAACTATTTTACTTTACTAGAAAAGTTTTGTAATTACATTTCATTACATGCAACTATTTTATTTTCCTAGAAAAGTTTTGTAATTACATTTCATTACATGCAACTATTTTATTTTCCTAGAAAAGTTTTGTAATTACATTTCATTACACGCAACTGTTTTACTCTACTAGTAGATTGTTCTAGAACAATATGATAGGACAATCTACTAGAATTTACACAGGTTTAGTTGCGGCTATATTACTTTTTAGCATGATTTCTACCATGCCTCATTTTGCATCTGCGGCAACATCAGGGTCTGCAGGATCAAGCACTGGTATCATAATCTCATTATACATCAGTCCTGGTTCAAACACATGTGGACAATTTGGAGGACCTGGAACAACTAATTGTTATGATGCATTAATTGCTGTACATAACTTACATCCTAATGTGCCAATTGTTGCAAAGGTAAATCCAAGTAACGGACCCGGAACTGCACCTGACGCTACTCACTTGAACGGGTTTAATAAGCTCAAAGCCGCGGGAATCACAGTACTAGGATATGTATCAACAG
>MNJS01000027.1 GCA_001920395.1 Thaumarchaeota archaeon 13_1_20CM_2_39_20 | reverse complement strand
GATCCTAGTCCATGACGACACAATGAGGCGCGCCCCCTTGTCTGCCCCATCGCCCCCTTTTAGGTACTCGTCCCACTTCCATACGGCAATAGCAACAGACACTTTGTTTGGCAACGGATTGACGCCCATCTTACCGTAGCCATAGTACGCGATCGGTCTGATGTAGCACTCCTCCATCCCGTTTGCGTTGACAGTGTCGACCGCGGCTTTTTCTAGCTGCTGCCTGGTATAGCCTAGATCCATGAAGTAAATCCGGCCGCTGTCGAGCAGCCGCTGCATGTGATCTCCTAATCGAAATATCACGCTGCCGTTGACCGTCTTGTAGCACCGGATGCCTTCAAAGACGCCTGTCGCGTAGTGAAGTGCGTGCGTAAGAACATGGATTTTGGCGTTGTCGTAATCGACAAGCGAGCCGTTGAGCCAGACCTTTCCCTCTGTCATTTTATTCCCTGGATCTTTGTCCGCGTAGAGTGTATCGCCTTTACCGCGTCTGCGACGCTGGAGCCCTTGTCCTCCACCACAATCAAGATCCTTGATGTCTCTTCCTGCGCGTCGAGGTTCAATATGTTAATGTCATGATCGCTTACCGTGCTGCTGGCAGTCGACGCTATTTTTGGAACCCTCCACATTTCGTCGCCAATGAGCGTGACAACGCCCCGGCCGTATACAATACCTGCCTTGGGATAATAGGCGCGGAAGTGCCTCTCGTGGCGCTTGACATAGTCGGCGTCGAGAAATAGCAGGCGCGTCATCTCGGTGTCGTCCAACGTGTAGGGCGACAGCTTCACGAAATCGTGGTATTGGCGATCAAGGTGGAGCGACGCTACCAAGTGCGATGCGGCTTCGCTCTCTATCCTTACCATCGCGCAGTTCTTTTTGCCGGTGACTATCTTGATCGGGTTGCCGCTGTCCGCTGGAGGTTTTCTCTGGATCATTGTCACGCTGCCTGGTTGGGCCATGTCCGTTATGACGATTGGGATGTCAAGGTTGTTGTCGTCAATTTCTTTGATCGCGATAGGGTCAAGGATCTTCATTCCAAACATGCCTGCAAGCTTTGCCTCATTGTACGACAAATATTGTATGAACTCTAGGTCGTCTTTCACTATCCTCGGGTCTGCGCTCAAAACAGCGCTGTCCTTTTCAAAGTCTATCTTGACATCGTAATTGTCGCTAAGCAGTATCGCGACATCTGCGGCTGTTCGGTCTGAGCCGCCGCGCTCGTACGTTGTTTCAAGCCCGTCAACGGTCCTGCCGATAAAGCCTCCCATCGACACCACGTCGCTGTGCTCCACTAGGTCTATCAGATGGTCGGCGTGAGCTTTTGACTCCTGCGCCACAAAGTTGGCTGCTTCAAAGTTGTCGTCAGTGATTATCGGCCACTTTTCAATCGGTACGTGCGATGATTTCAGGCCTGCGCTCTGCATGACATAGTCCATCAAATATGACATCGTGACTTCGCCGCTATACGCAAGCGTCCTCGATCTTATTACGTCAACAAAGCGTCTGTTTTCCGCGGCCTGCTTGAGCGAAATTATCACTTGGCGATAGAACTTGTCAAGGCTGTCAATGAACTCCTGGCAACCTTCTTTTACGTACTTGCTGGCTATTCTTTCGTAAACCTCCCTCAATACTTCTATCTCAACTGGGTTTGAAGCAGCGTAACTTCTGCCCACGTCGATGGCGACGTCCGTCATAGAGCTGACTTTGCCATTATATTCGATGAGCGGCGCAGAGAAGACCGTGACTACCTTCGACTCCTCCTGCAGCTGCTTTATCCGGTCGATAATCTTGGGGATCATGCTTCCCTCTACCCCGAGGGCGCCGCCGCCAAACTTGGCGACCGTGATAGAAGTCATCGGTATCTGAAGGCTAGTTGCATGGAATTCCCTATATTAAAGATGGGGCAATCGTAGAAAGACATCTCATAGACGGGTGAGCTTGATACCATATGGAAATTGAGTGATGACGACGTTTGCATCCAGTGCAGCGATGATGGTGCAAGTTGGCTTCAAAATTTATCGGTGCCAGCAGTCCGAGCACGAAGAAAAGCCGAAGGATTTGACATAACATTTCTTTTGAGCCTTCGCTGACTTTAATTGTCCAGCTTGTTTACGCACGCTTTGCAGTAATACTCTATCTTGCTTATCCTGTCCATGTCCCACACTACCCTGTAGTGAGCCACCTTGTCGCAAACCCTGCACCGGGCTATGCGGGGCTTGTTGTTGTAATATGACGACGTGGGAATCGCGATGGTCGTCGCGAAGTATTCGACTTTTCTGCTCTTATTGCTTCTCTTCACGATGGATCCAGTCTCATACTGATGGTTGTCAATTGCAAGTGGATAAATATTTGTGTATAGTATCTATAGATAAGGGCATGGTCGAGGACACCGCAGAAGAGAAATTTTTCCGTGAAAGTTATGCTCAAGAGCTTCAGAGAAAGGAGCACGAACGTGAACTGGAGGAAGAAAGGAAGAAGGTAAAGCAGCAAGCAATGAAGACGCCAGGTAGGAGGGGAGAGCAAATAAAGCACGAAGAGATTGACAGGGAGATCATACGGCGCTACCGGCTGAGAACGAAATAACATTGAGATTGCTTATCCAGCATTTATATGACTGATGGTCCAAGGTTGCTTAACTAATGTCATACGGCGAAAGACGTTTTGGAGGAGGCGGCCGCTTCGGTGGTAACTTCGGTCCAAAGCCTGTAGAAACAGGAAAAGAATACGATGTGCAGATTACTGAAACGAGCAGACAAGGCGACGGCATTGCCAGGGTACAGGGATTTGTAATCTTTGTAAAGAACGGCAAAGTTGGCCAAACCAGCAAAATCAGAGTCACCAACGTTGGTGCTAGATTTGCTACAGCAGAACTAGTGCAGTAATACAAATCCGGACAACGTGGCAACTGCCATATGGAAAGTACCACAGACGTTTTTTCTTATTTTGATGGCTTGATGCAAGATCGTAGCTATACAATACATACACTTTTAACCCGCGTGCACGCAACACGTTTGGTTTTTAGTTTAGGCAAAAGAAAAGTCCTCAATGAATCAGCGCTAAAAGAAATGGTGATGCCTGGCGACGGCCAGCTTTTTGGTAGGGTCATAAAACTGGTCGGCGGCGATAACATTATAGTAAGGTGCACCGACGGCAAGGTAAGAACCTGCAGAATCCGAGGCAAGATAAAGCGCAGGATGTGGATCAGAGACAACGATCTGGTGCTGATAGCGCCGTGGGACTTTCAGTCCGACAAGGCCGATATTATTTGGCGCTACATCTCTGCACATGCAGAGAAGATCAAACAGGACGGCCACCTGGCAGGGCTTGAAGGATAAGATCTTAAAATCTATCTGTAGCGAGGACGCATGTTTCCCATATTTTGTGGAGGAGAGATTCTCTTTGGCGGCGCGTCATTCTCATGTCCAGGGTGGGACCGTATGTGGCTCCAGTATTCTGAATTTGTCACTGCTGCTTTGCAGACAGGGCAATTGGCATAGCCGCATTTATGGTGACCTGCAAAATTAGGATGTATCGTCAGGTTGCACGTAGCACATTTTTCCAAGGTCTATCATCCCTATAGGTAAAGCGCCTCCAATTAGTACTTTTGCCAAGTAGGAGTATCAGTGGGACTTGATTTCAGAGTATATCTTGTCCCTGTAGTCGAAGAATCTGATCTCCGCCTTCTCGTTGTCGCTTCCATAGGTATGCATTTTCCTGGCCAGACGCCATGGGTTGTCGTCATGGTAACCATATGAAGACGAGTAGTACGCCCCCCGCATGCTCGCGTGCATAGCGCGAAGATCCTTTACAGCGCTCAGAAACTTGCGCAATGACTTGCTGTCTGCTGCTTGCTGTGTTTTGTCATTGTTCTGCATGCCTATTGCCACCAGCTTTTCAGTGCTTCGCCCGTAGATGCCGACGTCAAACGAATATTCCAGCCCGGACTCGCCGGCAATTTTTTCGTCCATTACAAATTTGTGCAATAAGGGACTATACATCGATGAGAGGAATACTGCAAACCTGAAATTTGAAAATGAGTCGTGGCAGTCGAGAAATATCTGCTCAAGCAGCATGACCGCCTTGTCGTTTAGCCTTGTGAGCAGGATTGACAGTTTGGGTTTCTTTGGAAGGTCTCTCCCACTGACGCTAGCATCGAGCCTGCACTCGCAGCGGTCTGCCACCATCTGCAAAATTTGGACCGGGATGTTGTAGTTGGCAAGCCGCGTTTCTATCTCAAGGCGCTGCTTTGTGGTCAATTTTTGCTCAATCGACGTCAAAATAAACAGCATTGTTATGCTGAAGAGCCTATTAAACGCAGCTTGCCTATACTGCAAGCAGGTCTTAGGCAGACATTTTTTGGCGCGACATCTTGACCATCGCGTTCATTAGTTTATGGATCCCGTAGCCTGTCTTTGACGATATTGCAAGCGGATCTCCCAGCTGCAAATGTTGCACAATTTCATACATCTTTTGAGCATTTGCCGCATCGTGCTTTGTCAGAACAGTAATAACTTTGCCGCTGTCTACGTGTAGTTCCCTAAGTACGTCCCAGCAGCTTGAATATTTTACTTCTATATTTTCTAGCTCCTCAGAAGAGTCAAGCAGGAGCAAGATCAGGTCTGCGGCAAGCGACTCCTCGAGAGTTGACTTGAATGCGTCTATCATGTAGGGCGGCAGCCTGCTGATGAAACCCACAGTGTCTGTGAGCAGCAATTCCTGTCTTTCTTCATTGAACTTCAGCACTCGGGTGGTTGTCGAAAGCGTCGTGAACAGGCTGTTAGAGGTCTCTTTGTGCTCCTTTGTGAGCAGGTTGAACAGTGTAGTTTTGCCCGAATTGGTGTAACCCACAAGTGAGACAACAGGCATCTGGGTTTTTGTCCGCTGCTGGTGGTAAAGATCGCGCTTTTTCTTGGCTTCAACCAACTTTTCCTTAATAAAGTTCATTCGCCTTTTCAGGTCCCGGAACTTTACGTCCACCGTGTATTCTCCCATGCCCCCCTTCCCGGGCCTTTCATTGCCTGAAGTCATTTTTGCGATTTCCCGGACCCGGGGCATCTCGTACTGGATCTCGGCAAGCTCGATCTGTAGTTTTGCCTCCGTGGTAGTGGCCCTAGAATAAAAGATGTCGAGTATCAGCCGCTCCCTGTCTATCGTCTGCACTCCTACAAGCTTGCTCAGATTGTAAAGCTGTTTTGAAGTCAAGTGTTCGTCAACAACCACCTGCTCAATGCCCTCTTCTCCTTTTACAAAATCTCTAATCTCTTCAGCCTTGCCAGCGCCTAACCCATATCGTGAATGGTTAAGATATTTCTGCGTAAAAACCTTCACGATCTTGCAGTCAGCCGATTCTACCAGAATTCTCCCTTCTTCAAGCCTAAAGCTGTCAGGATAGCTGACAAGTATTGTCTTGGTGCTCACTCAAGACCAGTCCATGTAATCGGCCATAGCGTATTCGTTATTGTGTCCCCTTGAGCAGGTATGTAAGGTGTCCACACTTGTAGCTGCTGATTTAATATCACTGTCGCTTCCTTCAGGCACATAAATGCCCGGAAAGACTTCTCCGCAGGTCTTGCACTTGAGCATAAGCATCGGCATTTTCTTACTCATCAATAGGACTAACCTATGTAAGTGCCTTTCCTTGTACTTAGGAATCGCAAAGCAATATGCGTTCCAGATTAAGTACGTTCTTATGTGCCGGACGGCACCAGTAAGAGATGACAAATAACGGCAAGTTCCTGATTGTTGCAGGAGCTATAATCGCCATGTCACTTGCAATCGCGACTTTCGGGAGCATGTGAGAGGCGCGTGGTAAAGTCTCTGATAACGCTCAAACCTTTTGTTCATAGTCCCAAGGAGAAAAAGCCGAAACACTGTTCAACGTGCGGCAGCCTGGCTACGCTCGAAGCCTATTTTGATGTGGGCGACAGCGTCACGATGATAGAAAAGTATTGTGACGTGTGTTCGAAAAAGATCCCATATGGAACGTGATCACTTGGTAACGTGTGAGATGTGCAAAAAAGGGGAAGAATATCACACGTGCGTGAGCTGTGGCAAGTACCTTTGCATTTCTTGTTTTAACACCATCCATTTTGGAATAGGAGCGCCAAGGGCAGGCAAATCAATGGTATACAACAGGTGCATGTTCTGCAATGCAGTTTATGCGGCAAATGCGAAGTGCCGGGTGTGTGACAAGTGCGAAGTCATACTCACGTGGAAGTCTTCTATGAACTACCTTGCGGCAGTCAATAGGGTTTCGGAATTGCTTAGGAAAGGCGAGCTGGATTCGAAGCTAAGAAATGAAAATTTTTGCAAGACCAATTTTGGCATCCATGCTGCGCAAGTAATAATGGATGCGATTGACAGTTCGAAATTCTAGGGCTGCTGCCATCGCCATTATATACTAGTGCAGCAGCTAGACATTCAACTTAGTGATTCAATTCTCAACGATGTGCTCCTTATGCAAAAGAGACACGGCAGTAGCCGATCCAGAAACTGGCGAGATGATTTGCAACAACTGCGGCATAGTGCTGTCAGAAAAGGCGGTCGAAACCCGTGCAGAATGGCGCATTTTTGATGTCGAGCAGAGCGGCCGTGCTAGAGCAGGGGCGCGGACGTCCCTTGCGCAGCACGACATGGGACTCGCAACTGTAATTGGGAGGGCCAACAAGGACGCAAGTGGCAACATCCTGAATTCTGAGATGCGGTCCTCTATAAGCAGGCTGAGGATCTGGGACTCTAGAACACAGCTTGACCCATCAGATAGAAACTTGCGTGTCGCTTTTGAGCAGCTTCACAAATTGAAAAGCAAGCTCGGGCTGTCAGACGCAGTGGTGGAAAAGACAGCCTACATCTACAGGAAAGCGTTTGAAAGGAAGTTCACTAGGGGCAGGTCGATCTCCTCAATGCTGGTTGCATGTCTGTACATCGCGTGCAGGGATATGGGCGCGCCAAGGTCATTCAAAGAAATCGCGGCGATCAGCAACCTGAGGCGCAAAGACATAACATACAGTTATAGAATGCTCATTCTTGGGCTTGACATCAAAGTTCCCCTGCCGGATCCGGCCAAATGCATAGTCAGGATAGCAAACAAAGTAAAGATAAGCGAAAAGACAAAGAGATTGGCGCTAGAAAAAATGGGCGCCCTGATAATGACAGAAATATCTGCCGGCAAAGGCCCGATGGGGCTTGCAGCGACAGTCCTTTATCTCTCATGCCTGAATAACGGCGAGAGCATAACCCAGAAGGACCTCGCAGAGGCTGCTGGGGTGACGGAAGTGACCATCAGGAACAGGGTAAGGGATCTGAATAGTCGGGCCCGCACTGCCTGATTATCAGGAAAATCCTTATCTTGGCTGCCCCAATGACACTGTGCATTGGTAGCAGCTGGTCCAGACGAGCATATAATAAAATGCAGCTATTGCGGACGGGACTTGATAATAAAAGACAATATCAACAATGGAGTGGCTTTTCTGAGCCACCTCAAGAATGACCACGACATATTTTACACGCCGCAGAGAATGACGGAAACAAAAGTGAAGAAGCGCACTGACAGCAAGCAGGCTTTCGCGCCACCGGAATAGTTTGGGCAGCTTTAGCTATCGTTAAATAGTCTGGCTCTGCATCAATCTTATGGCAACAAAAAAGAAAGCCAGCAGTAAGAAGAAACCAAAGAAGAAGTAATGCGCAATTGCGCATTGACTTTGATGCACCGGCACCTTTTTTTACTCACTTCTGCGAGCCCTTTACAAACAAAAGCCTACATTCTTATAGTTCGGGCACATGTAGATGATGATGAATAGGATTTTTACTTCTATTAGGGCTTATCACAACCTCTCAAACAGTCCCAGAGTATGCAAAGATTGCGACCAGCCGGCAACAAAAGACGCCTTGTTTGACGTGGGCGACGGGATCGCGGTAATAGAAAGATATTGTGATGAGTGCGCAAAGACTATTGAGAACAGCAACAGGAGCTCTGTATAACCTATGAGTTTTAGAAACTCCATCCATCTTCGAATTGGATCTGGCGCTCCAAAAAATGAGCAAGAAAGGACTGTTACTGACCGCGATGGCGTGGCGCATTTAGAGTTTTTCATGAATGGAAGCTGGCGCCACAGCACCACAAGATGCAAGCTTCGCGTAAACAAAGCCTGCAACAAGTAATGTTGCGTCAACTAAGGGAGGAAATTATTTTTGCAGCGCTTTCCGCGCCGCTAGCGTCCACTGCCCTGTTCCTGTGGCCCATCTTTTCTTCAATCAATGTTTCGAGCCGAAAAATGTCTTCGTATTTGTAACCTAAACGGGCCGCGCCCTCTTCCTGCTCAAAGTGACCCTTTATCGGGATGAAAATCCCCGGAGTACCGGATGTAATCGACTCGTCCATCGTGGACCTGCCGGCCAATGAAATTACAAGATCGGCCGCGTAGACCAGCTCGTGGAGGTTATCGACAAATCCTAGGTTGCGATAGTCCGGCGAATCTGGCAGTTTAAGCGACGGACCCGAAACAACCACAAGCTCCGAGTCCAGTCTGTCTTGCAATTTTTGGTGTGCTTCAATGGTCTTATCAATGAGGTATTCGCCGGCATCGGTGCCTCCAACGCTAGCTACAAGTGTTTTCTTGGCAAAACCAAACCGGCGGCGCAGAGCGTCGCGGCCGATGTTTGTCTGCCTCACTATTGGGCCCACATGGTGAATATTGCTGTTGTCATCTCCGATGTCAGGAATAATGACGCAGTCGCACGCCTGCATCATTTTGTGCATGGACTTGTTCATCTTTTTCTCTATTATTGACGCGAGGCCGCTTGTGAAGTGCGTCTCTGTCACGTCGGTTATCAGCACCCGCCTGCGGCCCATTTCCTCGCCAATTGCAATTGACGCAAAATCCTCATCGCTTACAATCAGCCCATCGCGATTCCCCAGGATTGCTTTTGCGATCACCTTACATTTCTTGTAATATGAATAGTAGTCCATGAGCCACTTGAAGGAGTGCTGGAGCTGGCCGGATTCTACGACGAATTTTTCCGGCTTGTAAACATCGAGGACGTTAAATCCGTTCCTTGCAAGCATGCTTGCCGCGCCCTCACCACTCACAAATGTGATGTCATTCTTAAGTCTCAGTGCAATCGCAATGTCGCGTGTTGCATGCCCGAGCCCGATCGGGCTCGTGAAAAAGGTGATCACGTTGTGATCAGCTTGACGTGGTCCATCTTTCTGTTCGACTTGAACTTTTTGGTCATGTCCTTTATTTCCTCCGCGGGGCCTTTTAGCAGGAAAATTTCAAGGCATCTGTCGCCGTCTATCTTGTTGTGTATGTGCGTGGTTATCAGCTTGTCATAGTCATGCCCCATTTCCGTTACCTGATCATCGGACTTTTCATCGTGTATCGCCAAGAGCACTACAAAAAGGTGGCCGGACAAATTCTGTCTGTCCTTTTCTTCGGCCAGCAGATTTCTGATTCCGGCGCGGACAATTTCTGA
>MNJS01000010.1 GCA_001920395.1 Thaumarchaeota archaeon 13_1_20CM_2_39_20 | reverse complement strand
CAGTAAATGTAACTTGTTGACCTGATGTTGATGGGTTGGATGATGATGATACTGTAGTTGTGGTTCCATTAGGCGTCGTAATTAGGGGATTTGGTGCATTTACAATCTGTGTTATCGCAGCTGATGTACTGGCTAGATAGTTTGTATCCCCAGAATATGATGCTGTTATACTGTATGAGCCTGGTGCAAATGCAGACGTGGAATATGTGGCAGTACCGCCTGAAAGTGTTCCAGTGCCAAGTGTCTGTGTTCCGTTGTAGAATGTTACAGTTCCAGTTGTAGCAGTAGAGTTTACTGTTGCAGTAAATGTTATGCTATAACCAAAGATTGATGGGTTTGCACTGGAGGAGATCAGAATGGTTGTGGCAGCAGATTGCACTGTTATTGAAACAGTAGAGGCAGACGATGTAGCACCGAAACCTGTATCGGTTACTGAGATTGTATCAGCGCCTGAAGCAAGTGTCTCAGTAAATGACCATACACCTGTTGTTGCGTCAGCCGTAGTAGTATCACTTACGCCATGAATATCAGACAAGTTGACCGTGGAACCAGCTTGCGCAGTACCAGCAATTGTAACATGGGGCATGACTATTGAGCCAGCCGTTGGACTGGTAATTGTTGGAGGTACTGGTTTTAGTGTGATTGTTCCAGTGTTTGTAATTGAGCTCAGAGCAGAGTTTAGTGTACCTGTCCCTGAGATGGTACCCGAATTGGAGATGGTACCCAAGTTAGTAATGGTGCCACCGCTGCTGATGGTACCAGAGTTGGTAATAGTACCACCAGAGTTGAAGATTGCACCAGAGTTGTTGATAGTAGCAGAGTTGGTAATGGTACCACCAGAGTTGTTGGTAATGGTACCACCAAAGTTGTTGTTGATCTTTCCGCCGCTGTAGTTCTTGATAGTTCCAACAGAGTTATTGGTGATGGTACCAGAGTTGTTGATGGTACCATAGGAGCTGATGGTACCAGAGTTAGTAATGGTGCCGCCAGAATTATTGGTAATGGTACCGCCGTTTCCAAGGTAGCCGGAGTTGTTGAGTATACCAGAGTTGGAGATGGTACCGGAGTTGCTGATGGTACCAGAGTTAGAGATTACGCCCGTATTGGTAATTTTGCCAACGGATGAGATGGTGATGCTACCACCATAGTTAGTGTTGATGGTACCAGAGTTGGAGATGACACCAGAGTTGGCAATACTGGCGCCGATTTTGATGGTGATGAGACTGCCGTAGTTGTTATTGATGGTACCTGAGTTGGATATGACACCAGAGTTGGCAATGCTGCCGCCGGAGTTGTTAGTGATGTTGCCGCCTGATTTGATGGCGCCGGAATTTTTGATGATGATGGTACCAGAGTTGGAGATGGAAAGACCTGAATTGATCGTAAGCGTGACACCTGAATCTATTGTAAAGCTGACATCTTCTGGTACTATGACATTCACTTGTGCAGCAGTACTAGTCCCCAGGGTACATTCTGATTCAATCACCCAATCTCCAGTAGTAGGTGGCGACTGACATAGATTGGTATGTTGATTGACATACTGTGTTATTGCAATCGAAGTGCTGGCAGCATTATTTGTATCACCAAGATACTTGGCTACTATACTGTGACTGCCACTAGATAGGGAGGGTGTGGAATATGTTGCGGTGCTAGATGATAGTGCACCAATGCCAAGGATTGTTGGGGGTGTGGTGCTGGTGTCATTGAACTCTACAGTTCCAGTTGCAGTAGTAGAGTTTACTGTGGCAGTAAATGTAACTTGTTGACTCGGTGTTGATGGGTTTGCTGATGATGATACTGTAGTTAAGGTTACTGACTCACCGACGGTCAATGGATTTAATGATGACGTTAGTTGAAGGGGATAATGGTTAGGAATGTAGATGCCAGGCAGCACCAAAGGAGATCTTGGTGACTGGGTAAAATTAAATGCATCTGTAAGGTCGCTGGCCTGAGCATCTCTTTGTGTCAGTGGTGGCAGTGAATATAACGTTTCAATGAATTTAAGAAAAGATGTATGATCGCCTAGTGTATGATCAATGAAGCCCTGTTTTGCATATGGCGATATTATAAGTAATGGGGCTCTGAATCCATAACCAAATCCATCTACCTGTAGTGGAGGAACGTGATCATACCAGCCTCCATAATCGTCCCATGTTATGAAAACTGCCGTTGAATTCCAGTAAGGACTTGTCATTATAGCATTTAATATTGACACTGTAGCATCTTCACCCAATTTGATGTCTTGTGGTGGCTGATGCTCAGATTGAGATGGCGTCGTAAAAGAAACGCTAGGAAGATTATTTGCCGAAATGTCTGTAAAAAGATTTCCTTCTGGCACGTCGTTTGCCCTGTCTTGCGTGTTGTTTAGTGTTGAGAAATACCGCGGTGCATCAAGCCAGCCATGATAAAATTTCCACGAAATGTTTTTTGAATCAAGCACATTCAAGATTGTAGTATAGTTATCCATCGACGCTTGTTGATCATATGGCGGATTGTTAAGAAATTTTGGATCTGGATTCATTTGGGCTGATAAAATATACTGATAGTTTGGAACACTTATGCTCATGGCCGACGTGAAGAAATTGTCAAAGAGAACAAACTGCGAAGCATAATCCCAATAATAGGGAATCTGTGTGTGATCATAATAACCAAATGGTGTGGTAGTGTTTTGACTCGATGTGAGATAGTTGAATCTGTCCATTTTCCCGTTATCATAGGCTTTGTGAGCACTCTGCCAATTAGCACTTAGTCCCGTGAATGTAGAATCAGGATTCGTGTCGTTCAAGTGATAGAGATTATAACGATTGACAAGAGTAGAATTTACTCCGTTTGCGTTTGGATAAGTTCCAAAATAATTATCAAAGGTATGATTTTCTTTAACTATGATGACAATGTGCTTTATGGGATTGGTGGCCTGAACAGCGTGCGTATCATGCGGTAAAAATAATAAAACTGTAATCAATACAACAAATATCGGAAGAAAGAATTTTTTCAATCGCCACCTTAACCCCATGTGACCATTCTTTTAAGCTGTATAAAACAATGCTTTCCTATTACTTTGAAGACACATGTAAGAATTTGTAATTTTGATTTGAAGTTTGTAAAAAGTTAAAAAAAATGAATTATTATTGGATTTTAAACCACTGTAATCAACCACTGTAATCAACCACTTTATTTATCAAGTTTGAATCCAAAATCTCTTGGAAAATCGATCGAAGTCCTGTAAGTTCCACAACTAATTGAGAAATAATTTACTCGAGCTAGTTTAGCAGATGTTATTTAACATAAATCAAATTCCCTTCCATTCATCTTCTTTGATTTTTTCTGGTTCTGGTTTCTTGTCTTGAATTTCTGGTCTCGCATTTTTTTCTTCTTCTTTCACAGGAACAGTGGTTTCTAAAACGTTTTGGGTCAAGCCCTTACGAGTTTTTTTTGCAATTAGATTGAGTACAATAATCACACCTACAAGTGAAATTATGATCCCGACGATAACGAGGGAAGTTTGATCTATTTTTTGAATTCCTTGTATCTCTTTGGTATTTGCGTTGTTGAAAGTAAGATTCAATTTGTTTAACGCACTGGTATCACCGGGATTGATAGCTAAAACCTCCTTATAGTATGATATTGCTTGGTCATGTTTGCCTAAACTATCAAGTGATACGCCTTTGTTGTATAATGCATCAGTATCAGTGGGATTGATAGCTAAAACCTTATCATAGTATGTTATTGCCTCGTCATGTTTACCTAGTTTGTCTAGTACAAGACCTTTGTTGTTTAATGAATCGGTATCTCGTGGACTAATGGCCAAGACCTTATCATAGTATGTTATTGCTTCACCAAGTCTGTCTAGATTATCAAGTGCAAGAGCTTTGTTGTAAAGTACGTTGATATCAGTTGAATTGATTTGTAACGCTCTGTCATAATACGTTATTGCGTCCGTATAATTGCCTTGGTCAAAGAGGCTATTTCCAGTTTTGAAGAACTGTTTCTCCAGTAGTTGACGATATTGTTCAGATGAAGTGCTGTTTGTAGGTGCTGTTGTTTGTGCCTGACTATATGTAGGAATGAACAACAAAAACAGATACAATAGAACTAAACCATACAATTTCATAAACAAAGAAAGGAATAAGGAATTGAAAAGTGTTTACGTTAAACTAATAGAAGGAAAATTCGTTAAAAAAACGAATCCTACCGCGTTTTAATTGCCAACATTGTGTTAGTCTACGACTATTCTAGCCTCATATAATTGTAGGATAATCTGGTAGGAGATTTATGTTGCGTGTCGGTCATAAAGTCAAACTCCACCCCATTCATCGTCTTTGATTTCTTCTGGTCTTGGTTTCGTGTCCTGAATTTCTGGTCTTGTACTTTTTTCTTCTTCCTTGGTTGGAACACTCATTTGTGAAACTTTTGACCTCACGGCCTTCTGAGCTTTTCTTGTTACCAGACTAATTATAATAATAGAACATACAAGCGAAATTATGATCCCAAATAAGATGACTGATGTTTTATCGAATTGTTGGAATATGGTTAATTGATTTTTATCTATGATGTTAAATGCAAAATTCAATTTGTTTAACGCACTGGTATCACCGGGATCGACAGCCAAAACCTGTTTATAATACGATATTGCTTGGTCATGTTTGCCTAAACTATCAAGTGATACGCCTTTGTTGTATAACGCATTAGTATCATTTGAATTAATAGCTAAAACCTTATCATAGTATGTTATAGCATCATAATGTTTTCCTAGACTTTCAAGTGAAAGACCTTTGTTGTTTAATGTATCGGTATCATTTGGATTAATAACTAAAACCATGTCATAGTATCTTATTGCCTCATCGTATTTCCCTAAACTTTCAAGTGCAAGGGCTTTGTTGTATACTACGTTGGTATCAGTCGAATTAATTTTTAATGCCCTGTCATAAAAAGTAATTGCATTTTCGTACTTGTTTTGGTCAAAAAAAGTATTTCCAGTTTTGAAAAATTCCTTCTCCAATAATTGATTATATTGTTCAGATGATACGATGTTTGAAGGTCTTGTTGTCTGTGCCTCGCTATACGTAGGAATGCAGAGCAAAAACACACACAATAGAACTAAACCGTACGCTTTCATAAATAAAGAAACGTAATTGCGAATTGAAAAGTGTTTACACTAAACTAATTGTGACAAAAAATCGTTGAAAAAAGGATTCCGGTACAATAATTGGCAACATTATGCTAATTTGAGTGGTTATATCAAATATTAGTAACTATAATACAACTTGTCCAATTCTTTTTTGCAAAATCCATGTTGAGTCATTTTGTGCCAGTCAATTTATTTGTTCTTTGACAACGAAAACTAATTGTTTAGTCATGAAGGAGAGACAAAGTGAAAATTTGATACTGCTCTAATTGACATTTCAAAGAGCCAGATACAAATAGGAAAGATCATTAGGATTCCGTTCGTATGTCTTTTCAAGTAGGTTAATCCAATTGCTGCTGGTATTTGGAACGGAATATCATAGAGCATTCTAGATTGAATTACACCATCACCGACCAAAATCGGTAAAACCCCCAAAGCTAGAAAAACCAGCATAAAAATACTGGAAAGTTCCCGTGAATTAGAACGAAAAAGCCAATAAACGCCAAGTGCAAGAATTATGAAATTACTGAATATGCCGCCGCTATAATTTTGTGTAGTATCTGTTAAGTTACTCCATAGCGAAACCACTTGTTCTGGTCCTGCTACCCTGGCAAGACTAACATCACTCTCTATGCCCGCGCTAGTACCTGTCAAACTTGATCTAGCAACGTCAATCGCAACAGAAGACAAGACTATTATAAGAAGTATAATTATTCTTTTTTTGTTATAATAACTCAGCTTATGTAGTACAATAAGGAAAATTCCAGTAAACAATGCCAATATGGTCCATGTGTACGCGTGAGTAAACACCAAAAATATTAAAAGCACAGAATAAATTACTAGATCCAGTTTTCTACCTACTTTGAGGAATCTAACAAGAAAAACAAATGACAAGTACCCAATTATTAAGGCAATCCAGTTTGCGTAAATGCCTGAATATATCCCGATTAATGTGTGAAACGAGACCGTAGTGAGAAACGATGCTAATAATGAGGTAAGGTCGTTGGAGGTCACCTCGCGGGTAAAAAAAAAGACAACCAAAACAAGAGCAGGACCAAGTATAATTGGTACATGGTCAATCGTGTATGAGATATTAGCGGGGGAGATTTTTACTATTGCATATAGAAATAATGAAGATAGAGGCCTATCGCTGGAATCAGAAATAACAAAAGCCTTTTGGATGAATTCTTGAGGATTATTCGATTCCGTCAATTTGCTTAGCAGAATGACATAATCTCCGCTGTCGGAGCCTACCTGCTGATTATCGGTGTTAATTGTAGGCTGATGTGGAACTAACGTAATTGTAAGAGATAGTAGCATAAAAAACAAAAGATAAAGAATTTTCGTTTTTGAGCTTATGCTATCACTACTGATTGCCTCAATCGAATTTTTGATCCTTACAATAATGAATTTTTTCATCACCAATTTGAAAGTAGAGCCCATAATTATAAAAAAAACCAAAAGCGGAGAAAGACTAGAAAGTAATAGGAATATTTCATACGCATAATCGTGAATTGGCATTGACTTTTGCATAACGGAAAGAAACGGCGCAAATGACATAATGATGCCAACAAAACCTATTGCAATGCCAGTTAAAGCAAAGTAATTTATTGGTAAATTTGTTGTACATAGAATCTTTTTGGTGGCAAGCTTGTCATAAATTAAGAACGATACTACTATAGGAATGGAGATCAAAGAAGCTATATCAAGAAGAATTTCAGTTTTAATAGATGCGCCAATTATCGCTATTATGCCGTAAATTGCAGCAGAAACAATTCTCGCTCTCCCCATCACGGCCAAAGCAAGCCATAAAACTATTCCTGATGCGATAATTAAATGGTCAAAATATTGATCAATTATATGGATAGCAAACGATTCATGATAGTTCACACGGTTTTCTAAGGGAGATACAACAAGGTGAAAATAGGAACCAACTAAAAAAATATAGAAAAATGTAACCAGTACTAGTACTCCAGAAGATATGATCAACGCATGCGGGTTCCCATAACCTACCACCTTTCCTATCTTGGCGACGAAAGTCATCTTTAAAGCCATAAAATGCCAGAGCACATGAGATTATAAATCCATATTAGAGGCCTTTCTAAATATGAAAATCCGTTACGCTGACCTATTTCCGTTATAGTTTGCATCTAAGTGTTACACATAGATCGTTATAACGCATTTAAATCAGTTTATAATGATATTGTTAGATTCATCCACCTTGAATAAATACGACCTTAGTGGAATGCATAAAATTTATGATTGATGGCCCGAATTGGCACGAGAATCTTATGAATCAAAAGTAAATGCTATTGATTTTCAGAACATAGATAACATAGTGTTTGCTCGAATGGGCGGTTCTGGAGGTATTGGGGGGATATACTATCATCCATACTGTCAAATAAGAACAGCCACGTCAATGTGATATAAGGACACATTCTCCCAAAAATGGTCGATTCCAATACTTTGGTTATAATAACGAGCATTTCAGGAAATACCGCAGAATCTCTCGCTATATTGGATTCTGCACATGAAAAGAACCGTAAAATAATGTATTTTTCTGCTGATGGAAAAATGGAAGAGTACTGTACTAAAAATAAAATCGAACACCGAGTTTTTCCGCAAATGCACTTTCCGAGGTCATCATTTCCCATCTTTCTATATGACATATTGAAAACTTTAGTCTATTATTCCCATGAAAAAAGCTGAAGTTCAAGAATCTATCACAAACTTATACGAACTACAGAAAAAGATCAACTCATCAAATATAGGTGACAAAAATCCAGCATTAGATATCGCCTCATGGATCTCAGGAATTCCTATTATTTACTATCCATCTGGCCTGCAACCTGCAGCCACCAGATTTAAGAACTCACTACACGAAAATGCAAAGATCCATGTCTTTTTGGAAGAAATAGGTGAGGCATACCATAATCAAATTCTTTCCTGAGAAAGACCGGTAATGTCAGACTCATTTTGATATAAGGACATGACGACCATATTGCAACAAAGGAAAAATGGCAAATACTCAGAATATTTTAGGGCAAAAAGGATCGATTACAAAGAGGTTTTTTCAGTTCAGGAAACATTCTAACCAAATTAATTAATTTAATTTATCCACTTGACTACGTCACTATCTAATTGGCTGTTAAGGAAGGACTGATGCAGCTCCTTTGAATTCTGTTGATTTTGCAAAATCCAGCGCAATGGTGATATATCAGATTCCTGTTTGAGCTGGTAGGATGAAAAGTGAACAAAGTGGTAAAAGAATCTTAGTTTGCATACCAGCATATAATGTAGGAAAAGTCATCCGAAAATTGGTAGAGGAATGTTGCAAGTACTCATATGATGTCGTTGTTTGCGATGATGGCTCAGCTGATGACACCGAAACAGAAGCCAAGAGAGGTGGTGCCACCGTAGTAAGACATCCAAAAAATAAAGGTAAAGGAGCTGCAATGAGATCTCTCTTCACTTATGCAAAAGATCTGAAAGCAGATGTGATAGTGACAATAGACGGTGATGGCCAATTCCTTCCTCAAGAGATTGATAAAATTATTAAACCAATTTTAGATGGAAGAGCTGACGTAGTGATAGGAAATAGATTTAATGGAGAGAACAAAATACCCTCCTATAGAAAATTCGGAAACAAGTTTTTAGATAAGATGACTAGTATGGCATCGGATCTACCGTTTCAGGATACACAAAGTGGATTCAGAGCTTATTCAGCTAAAGCAGTAGAGCTGATTAGCTTCCACACAGATGGATTTGGCTCAGATGCAGAGATCCTCATTGATGCATCAAGAAAAGGTTTGAGAATTATCGAGGAAAAGGTCACAGTTCTGTACAATAACACCGGACAGGAAACATCTACCAAGAACCCCGTTTCCCATACGACAGACGTTGTAGTTTCACTCATAGAACTGATTGCGGTCAGGCGTCCATTAACTTATCTTGGAATTCCTGGTCTTACTCTGTCAGCCATAGGAATAGCTTACTCAATTATCGTAATAGTTCTGTTCAATCAAACCAGGTACTTTTCTATTCCCTCAACACTTGTAGCTTTAGGCTCTCTCGTAATTGGAATCATACTAGTCTTGATGTCTGTAGTTTTGTTTAGCATTGGTAGAGCTTTACGAAGAGGATATTCATAACGTATGTAGATTGTGAAAAGCGGTTTTTTCTTTGATATTACAAGTATGCAAGACAAAATTGTTTTTCGCGATTCGCCTCTTAGTTTTACGCAAGTCAGCAAACACCTGGTCCATCAGATTTTCGATTCAATCATAGAAAACTTGTAGCTTGAAAAATGTCCAAATCCTAGTGAGTGCAAACGTTCAACATATAATTCATATTCACTAATAGCTATTCTCATTATGTCAAAATTTTAAGCATGAGCAATAACTTCATTGAGATTTGGCGATAAAAATATTACGTAATTTTTTCCAATACGTTGAAAATTTCAGCGTTAGAAACTGTAATGTGTATAACGGGTAACTTTGTGTTTTTATCTTCAATCATGATAGACAAGATCCGAAAGAGCTAAACCTTAACTTGAATGTCTTCCAAAGTTTTTTGAACTTTTTCGAAATTTTTCGCACAATAAAAAAAATCAATTTTTGGCATCTCATCAGCTGAAAAGGCTATGAAACCCTTTAGGAATGGCCTTAGGATTTCCATCAATATTGCAAAAATAATGTTACCGATCCTAAAATTGAATAGTGTTAAGAAACGCATTAATAAGCTCCCTTTTTTATTAAAGGGTAAAATTACCACAATCTCTTTTCCTTCTTCCTTGTTATAATTGACTGTAAAAAGTGGCCTATATCCTATTTTCAAGTGAGTTTTTATAGATATTGCATTAGTAGGTTTGAATACTCCGACTAAAAATGAAATTCGCCTTTTTTGACATTCCTTCAGAATCTCTGATAATAACTTTTTTCCTAATCCCTTTCCTCTAAACTCTTCTTTTATCTCAATCCCATTCGAATTTAACAATCCTCCAACAAAACAAGCTCCAATAATTTTTTGATTATTAAATTCAACAGCCAAAAATTTGGAGTTAAGACAGTTATCTAAGAAGAGTGGAGTAAAATCACTATTCCTTAACTCTTCTGCGACTTCGTCAGTTACCTCGACAATCGTCATCTGGAACAGAGTACGTTTGCAGCTATTTAATTTAAGCATGAGAAAATGTTCAGTTCAAATTGAGAATGTGTATGGCGTCTCATGAAAGAACAGTTTCGCGAACGGATGAGAAACTGAAATTCTTGAGAAGAGATTCAAATTTTTTTTTCGAATTATCGAGCCCCCAATAATAATACCAACTGTACTCTGGGATACGAGGCGTTTCCGGATCCAAGTCTTTGGGATGAACATAACACATTGCAGGATGCCCATTTTTGTTTATTTTTTTTATACCGCTTTTCACAATACTCAAAGGCAAGAATCTCATATGAAAACCACCCGCAATTGGAATATTACCTATAATGGGTATAGGTAAAGTGGCAGGGGGTATCTCCAAAAATTTATCGTTTACGTCCTCCTTGAGGGGATTGTCATGAGAAGGATGATATGGATATCGTTTTGCGCCAGCAATACCGTAAAGGGGTGTTCTAACTGGAAATATGGAAGAGTCATATTCCAAATATTTTTTCAATACATCAAAAGTCCAGAAGTTTCTTTTATCAATTGAAAAAAAAGGAGCCCTGAAGCCCAAAATCTTTTCTCCTGAAATTTGTTCTAAAATTTTAAGCGATTTGGTCAGATCTGTTTCGAAAGTTTTTAAATCCATTTTCCTGAGATCAGTGTGGGAATAGCCATGAGTTGCTATCTCATGACCTTTTGACTTTATTTCTTCGATCAGTTCAGGGTGTCTCTCGGCTACATAACCTAGCGTAAAAAAAGTAGCGTTGACCTTATGTTTATCGAAAAGTTCAAGGATGACTTTTGTACTTCCTACGACTCTACTTTCATATTTTGACCAACTAGAAAAAGGAAGATCGCAGTAATAATCTTCCAAATCTACCGACATTATGTTTTTGATCAACAAATATATTTGTGGTTGATGATTTAAAACTGCTTCCAAACAATCTTATCTAGGAGTTCATATATGTGAAGGAACAATTTTTTGTCCAAAGATAATTACTCACATCCCTAAGCGCCTTTGTTTTTGTATGAGGGTTTGTGGATTAGTTGAGGAGTGCCTCAAGTATTCCGATGAAGTCATTGTTTGCGATGATGGTTCCATCGATGATACTACAACAGAGGCAAAAAGAGGTGGCGCCACTGTAATTAGTCACGCTAAAAACAGAGGTAAAGGAGCTGCATTGAAATCTCTTTTCAATGTTGCAAAAGATCTGAAAGCAGATGTGATAGTGACAATAGACGGTGATGGCCCATTCCTCCCTCAAGAGATAGATAAAATTGTCAAACCGATCTTAGACGGGAAGGCTGATGTAGTAATAGGCTATGGGTTTGAGAAAGATAATGAAATTCCGGCATATAGAAAAATTGGAATGAAGATTTTAGATAAGATAACTAATATGGCATCTGAGTTACCGTTTCGGGATACTCAGAGCGGGTTCAGAGCTTATTCACATAAGGCAACAGAACTTATCACCTTTGAATCAGATCAGTTTGGCGTAGATGCGGAGATCCTCATGGATGCATCACGCAAAGGATTGAGAATCGTACAAGAAAAGGTCACAGTTCTATACGATACCGGAGAAAAGACTTCTACCAAGAACCACGTTTCTCATTCTGCCGATGTTGTCAATTCCCTATTAGAGCAAGTCGTGCTCAGACGTCCTCTAAGATATCTTGGACTTCCAGGTGTTAGTTTGACTATCGTAGGAATAGCTTTTTCTATTGTAGTGATATCACTTTTCAATCAGACAAGATACTTTTCTATTCCATGGACACTTGTTTCCATGGGTGCTGTCTTAATAGGAATACTGCTCATTTTGATGTCGATAGTTCTGTTTAGCATTGGCAGAGCTTTGCGAAAAGGATACGCATAATTAAAACAGACAACTCCTGAATAAGATATGGATACCTGGTTTGTATCATTTGTAGTAAGGGTAAGAAATACACCAAAGCATTTTTTATTGGAATGTTTGAAGAGTGACCTATCACAGACTTCGTATTCCCTTGAGGGAGAATCAAAACCCTTTGGCAAAAGAAAAGATATTGTTTTCATCGGAGGATTTGGTCATAAGCCACACGTTGATGCTGTAGAATATTTCATCAACAATATTTTTCCTTTAATTCGACGAAAAATACCTGAAGTAAAATCCTATGTATTGGGAAGTAATATTCCTAGCAAATTGGCAAAACTTTGTCAAGAAACCAAAAACTGTATTTTAATAGGTTATGTGGATCCTTGGGAGAAGTACTCTAAAAATATGAAAGACTTTGCAGAAGCTCATTATTCACGTGAAATCTCGCGCGAAATATTCAAGACAATTTTTAAAACTATTTTAGAAAAATGAGAGATCTCATATCTTT
The DNA here is from genome assembly GCA_001920395.1 of Thaumarchaeota archaeon 13_1_20CM_2_39_20. Taxonomy (GTDB): domain Archaea; phylum Thermoproteota; class Nitrososphaeria; order Nitrososphaerales; family Nitrosopumilaceae; genus Nitrosotalea. The sequence continues at coordinate 23,445 of MNJS01000010.1, read as the reverse complement.
TAGTTCGAAATATGATGGTACTAAAGTAAAAGTAGTATTTTTGGACCGAGATGGAGTGATTAATTTTGAACGAAAAGATTATGTAAAAACACCAGATGAGTTCCAAATTATACCTGATGTCGCATTTTGGTTAAAGTTTCTTGTAGACAAGGGTTTCAAACTAATTGTAGTTACAAATCAATCAATGATAGGAAGAGGATTATCTACACATGAAAATCTTCATTTAATACACCAAAAAATGCAAAAAATATTCTCTGAAAATGGTTTTCAGATTGATGGCATATACTACTGTCCTCATAAACCTGAAGATAGTTGTTCATGTAGGAAACCTGAGATTGGACTTTACAAAAATGCAATAGATGAGTTTTATGTCAATATAAAAAATTCGTGGGTTATTGGTAATGATGTAACTGATGTGCTTGCAGGTGAAAGAATTGGATGTAAAACAATTAAGATACAAACCAACTCTAGTCTCAAAGACGTCATATCAGAAATCTTGAATAATTCTACATGATTGGTATGCAAGTTGTAATTTTAGCTGGTGGTTATGGAACAAGATTGCGTTCAATTATTTCTGATAGACCGAAATGTATGGCATTAATCATGGGAAAACCATTTTTAGAATATCAAATTAAATTCCTGATGAGTCAAGGATTAACCAATTTTATTATATGCACTGGCTATAAGCATGAACATATATCAGAATATTTTGGAGATGGCAGAGTTCTATCTGCTAATATAACATACTCGGTAGAAAAAGAACAGCTAGGAACAGGCGGCGCCATTAAAAATGTGTTGCACTTGTTAGAAAACAACTTTGTTGTCTTAAATGGCGATACAATTTGTAATTTATCATATGACACATTTATGAATTTTCATAAAGAAAAAAAGGCAAATGTATCTATGGTTCTTGCTAAAGTCGTAAATAATTCAAGATATGGTATTGTGCTTACCGATAATACTGATAGCATAATATCATTTTCTGAAAAAAAACATGATCTTTCTAATTCCTTTATTAATGCAGGAATATACCTGATTGAGAAAAACTTTATTGAATGGGAAGCATTTCCAACAAAATTTTCTCTAGAAAAAGAATTATTCTCTATTTTGTTATCCAAAAATGGGTTTTTTGGATTCAAATCAACTGGTTACTTTATTGATATAGGCATTCCAGAAGATTTCACAAGATTTCAAGAGGACATCAAATCCTGCTCATGGCTTTTTAAAAAAGATTTTAACAGCTAATTATGTGTAGTACTCGTGGAGAAAATTTTCCGTAGCAGAGCACCCTTGAGAATTAGTTTCGCAGGAGGTGGTACTGACGTTCCTCCATATCCTGAACTTTATGGAGGCGCTGTGATTAGTACTACGATTGATAGATATGCTTATGTTACAATAAAAAAAAATTTAAAAAAAGGAATACGTGTAATTTCGCAAGATTATAATCTACTTGAAAAACTTAAAAGTATTTCTGATTTAAAAATTGATGGGAAAATGGGAATTGTCAAAGCAGCAATTGTTCATGCCGGTCTTAAAAACGAGGACATTGACATAATTATTCATGCTGATTCGTCTCCAGGTTCTGGTTTAGGATCTTCTTCCGCAGTTTCAGTTAGCTTGATAGGCTGCATGGCAAAATATTTGAACGAAAATTTGAGCACTTATGACATAGCGGAACGTGCTATAAAGCTTGAACGAGAAATAGTCGGAATCAAAGGTGGTTATCAGGATCAATACGCTTCTGCTTTTGGTGGATTTAATTTCATGGAATTTAAAAAAACTGTGACCGTTAATCCACTTAGATTAAGATCTGAAATTCTACATGAACTGCTAGCCTCTTTGATTTTAGTTGACACAGGGAAAACTAGATTATCTGGAAATATTCTGAAAAAACAAATACAGCAATATGAAAGAAAGGATGTATCAACTCTTGAACATTTGGAAGTAATCAAGAGTTTGGTTCATGATGTCAAAGAGTACCTATTGAAAGGAAAAATGACTGAGATAGGACATATGTTGGATCTTTATTGGAAACATAAAAAAAGCATTGATAAAAGTATAAGCAATCCCAAAATAGACAAGATCTACGACAAGGTGAAAAAAGCGGGTGCACTAGGAGGAAAAATATTGGGTGCAGGAGGAGGAGGACATATGTTATTTGTATGTGACCCAGACAAAAGACATCAAATTACACATGTGATTGATAATACTGATGCTACTATAGTAAAGTTCAATTTTGATAAATCAGGATTGCAAACATGGGTATTACATGACAAGAAGGTTGTATATTGAATAACAAAATTACTGATTACATTAATCAAAGTATTAGGACTAAAGAAAAGCTAAAGGAACAAGCACTGTTAATTGAAAAAGTAGCTGATGTTATTACTCGATCATTTCGTTCTGGAGGAAAATTAATCCTACTTGGAAATGGAGGTAGTGCTGGAGATGCTCAACATATTGCTGCAGAATTTATTGGAAAATATGGAATTAAAAGAAAAGCTTTACCTGCTATTGCACTTACTACTAATACGTCAAGCTTAACTGCCTTGGGTAATGACTTTGGTTTTAAAAAGATTTTTTCAAGACAACTGGAAGGACTTGCATCAGTAAATGATGTGATTATTGCAATAAGCACGAGTGGAAACTCTTCTAATGTGCTTGAGGCACTAAAACTTGCAAAAAAAAATAAGATAACTACAATAGGATTGACCGGTAAAAGTGGAGGAAAAATGGTATCCCTGGTAGACCTAGCCATAAAAATACCTTCTTCCAACACACAAAACATACAAGAATCTCATATTATGGTAGGTCATATACTAGTTGATTTAGTAGAATCTAAACTACAAAATTTAAAACAAATCTAATATCTGATGTAATTATATTTTTTACCATAACTTTGAATGAAAAATTTAAGCTTTTATGATTAAAGATTGACCTGCTGGCTGATAAATCGGTTTTTCATTTTTGTCTGAAAAAAATTCATCCACGCCATCCTTTCCCTAGGTGTACTTTTCCATCCGTAGTCATCAAATAACATCACCGCTCCCTTATGCATTCTAGGATAAGTGAAATCGAACATAGAAGATCTTCTTATCAAAATTTTGGATAACAAATTTAGGCCGCTACTTTTTCATAAAGTGTGAGATATTCCTCTGCCACGATTCTCCAAGTTCGATTGCTTGTGGCCTTTAATCTCTGCTGAAGGGAATTTCTTAGTTTCTCATCACTTGCAAGTTTAAGGATCGCCTCCCCTAACTGATCTTTGTTCTCAGGTTCTACAAACATAGCTTCCTGAGCGTTTAAAACCTCGGTAAAGGAATCGACTCTACTCACTATTACAGGTATGCCATGTTGAACGGCAAAATGTATAGCGCCAGAACCAGCAGCTGAAGGTAGGTACATGAATAGAGCCATTTGAGCCATGTCAAAAATAATCTCAATTTCGTCGTTGTCAACAAAGCCTGTGAAGAATACTTTTTGATCCAGTTTCAGATCCTTTGATATTTGATGAAGCATGTTCTCATAATATTGAAATTCAGGACTGGCCTTTCCTGCTATCACCAGGATGTGATCTGGCAATTTTTCATGAATCTTACTAAACGCTTTGATAACAGTTGTCAATCCCTTCCTAGGTGTGATCACTCCAAAACAAAGGATGATTTTTTTTTCCTTGAATTGAGTGACAAATTTTTTCTTTTTCTCTAGATTTACCCGAGGAGTATCTGAGAATCCTTCCCGTATCACCTCAATTTTGTGCTTGTCAACTCCATAAAATTCGTTCAATCCTTCCCGGCCTGCTTCAGTTGCGACTACAATTTTACTGCTAAGCCTGCAAATGGACTTGATGAAAACCTTCACTAGGATTACCAATATGCCATGCGGTATCTTCATAGGAGAGTCACCTAATACAACCCATTTAGAATTCTCCCTGAAAACAAGAATGGCATGCATTGTAATAACTGTCTTGATATTCAAGTTTTTTATTAAATATAGTAAAATAGGGAACTTTATGGCAGACTTTAATGTTCCAAATGTTCTTAACTCAAAACCAAATTGAATAATATCTGGCTTGTTCTTTTTTATGTAGCCATAAATTTTTCTGACATAATGACCCTTTGTCCAGATCTGTATGGCGTTTTCCACCTTCCAATTTGAAGTGAAATATGAGAATTTTTCATCAGGTCCAAGAAAAAAGATCTTAAAATCTCTTTTGGTCTCTGTTATCAAATCCTGCATACACAGAAATATATTGTGTGAAGCGCGTGTGAACGCATCTATATAATAAATTTTCTTTGTCATGGTATCATTAAGAACCTCAATTTATTTGACATAGATAAACATCATAAAGCTTCTTTTTGTTCCTCTGCAAACCACTAGAAAAAACTATGTGTGTAATTATGTATGAAAACAAGGTACATATCTATTTAATAATGCCCCTTACAGGAGATTGGATTGAGAAACTAAAATGTTAAGTTCTGGAAAAATTTGGTGGATGAGAATCTCCAGTAGGTTAAGCACTTGGTCGATGTTGTTTCTAGAGATCTTACAAACAACCAAAATCAGAAGAAATCAAGATAATGGTTGGGAGAGAATCTAATTTCTGATAGAAGAACAACAAATCAAAAAAAACTTGAAAACAGTATGTGATTAACCATAAATCCTTTCCAATTCAATTATGAATAAACATATGAAAGATTTGTCATCTATTCTTTCGTTTTACAGGATCCGACTTGACGCAATTATTGTCTATTTTTCAAGTCGGATTTCTTTACAAACTTCGCATTCCTTATAGGATTTCTTAGTAACCCACTTGTGTTTATGCTCGGCTGCCACTCGAAGAACTGGGTGCTTCATTATCGCTTCACCGAGAAATATCGAAATATGCAATAGTATGTCTTGTAATCTTACATACTCGTGTAAAATATGATGAACTTTCCTTAATAACCTCCCATAGAGAACAATGCAATGGTGGAACTTATGATCCAAAGGTCATTTTGAATATGATCGATATTATCAATCGAGGTGAGTCATTCATCTGCAGGCAAGATGAACATATAATTTAATATAGTTTATTTAATTTCTTAGCCACCACATTCAGTATGCGAAGGATGGGATTTGCAATTTTCGATGGCAGAATACTCATGGATTCTTGAACATCATTCCTGGTCACAATACGCATTTTCAAAAACAATGCGTATGATGCTACAAAGGTAATTGGGATCCCTGCAAGATAATTAATTCCTACGTAGCTTAATCCAAGTCCCAATCCGCTTGGAAGTATAAGAATTAAGAGAAGATCCTTCCAAAATATTTGTAAACCAATCATTCTCGCAAGCAGAATTGAAGCGGCAAATCCAACGATAGAACCTAGTGTGTAACTAATCGCCGCCCCACTACTACCGTAAAGGGGAACTAGTACAAAGTAAAGTAGAGTACGTGGAATACTAGAGGCTAGTCCTATTGATAGAACCTGTCTATAATTGCCACGTGAATAAATTAGAGAATTAACTCCGCTTGTTATCACTGTAGGTAGAGCGGATAACAGAAGTAATTGTAAAGAAAAAGAACCCTCTACATATGCTTGGCCAAATAATTGCATGATATCTTTTGAATAAAAAATGATAGATGAAGAAATGGGTATGGTGACCATTAAACTCATTTTTATGATTCTCCAAGTAAACCTCTTTCGCCCATCATTCATAGCACTTAAGGCGGGATAGGCGACCAACAATAATACCGAGGTAGCGGCAGATATTGCTGTGAATATTGAAAATGCTATAAAGTAGATTCCAGCATGACTTGCCCCTTTGGTTCCAAATACAACAATAGTTCCTAATTGAGACCCAACTGTTGTTATTAATGCAGGTATCCAGTTTGCTAAGCTAGAAGAAAGGGTATCTTTAAATGGGTATGCAGGGTTGGCTTCTGGTTTGTAATTCCGTGGTCTAAGAATAGATATTATAGTAATAAACAAAAGAACCGAGGCAAGAATTGGGAATAATGTGAAACCGATTGTAATACCTAATGCACCAGTTCCCATCAACACTAGAATAATTCCTACGCCAATCCTGGCTGAGGTAGCCATTAAAGTAATAATCGGCAGCATTTTAGTTTTCAATGAAGCAATTATGATTGATCTAAAAAGATTGTATGTGGAAGTCGAACCTATTAATGCTATAGCTATAAGCATCAAACTGTCATCTATTGAGAAGGTGTTATGGAAAAAATCCTTGGCAATTATGATTGCGACTATACAGCCAAGTATTCCAATAGTAACTAGAACTAAAGAAGACCTGACGAGGGCATTAGATTCATGAATTTTTTGCTCCGAAAAACTTCGTCCCAAAAAACGTTGCACACCAGATGGAACTCCAAGAGTTGCAACCGTTGAGAAAATAGCAACCAGAGAAACCAAAGCAGAGGCAGTCCCAATTACCTCAGTTGTACTTAACTTGGACATGATGAACCAAAAAACGTAGCCAGAGAACATAGACACGGTTGTCTCGATAAAGAGGTAACCAGCTCCTTTTCCTACGTTACCTGTGCTAAATTTCTGTCACCTTCATTAGATTTGAAAGAATTACCTAATTAAGTTGTTAACACATACAAAAAGTAAGAATTTTAGTTGGAATATGTTATCTGTGTGATATTTCTTGTAGAATCGGCAAATAGTAAAAGACATCTCATGATATAAAGTGAAATCTGAGTATGTTCCTGGTTTTCTTCAGGGTAAATGAGTTAAAATATGATTGGAGTTTATTGGTTGATGAACCCTTGGTAGATATCGCGATAATAAGGTCTAATTCGATAGTTTATGATCCGAGAGTCAGAAAAATAGTCGGATCCTTATCTAAGAAATACTCCTTGGCAACCCTTGGATGGAATAGGGAAGCAAGACCAATTGAAAAGACCGATGATTTCAGTGAACTTGGGTTGTTTAATCTGCAAGCCCCCTACGGAAAGAAAACATTGGTGTTATATTTTCCTGCTTTCTGGATATGGATTCTTTTTAAATTAATTATTTGCAGGCCAAAGGTCGTCCATGCATGTGATCTGGACACTATTTTACCTTGCTATATTTACAAGTTAATATTTAAAAAGAAACTAGTATTTGATGTCTTCGATAGATATGCAATGGGGTACGTTCCAGAAAAATTCAGCCTATTAAGCTCTGTTATTAATAGGGTAGAAGAATCATTGGCGAGCCGCTCAGATGTGCTTATAACCGTGTCAGATAAGCTTTTAAAAACATTTAGAAAAAAACCGCAATATTGCAGGATAATTATGAACTGCCCAGAAGGTCATCGCATAGAAAGGACAAAATCCACCCAGTCCTCTTTCACTCTTGTTTACACTGGTACCATCATACGGAATCGTGGAATAGAAAGAATAACTGAGGCAATAAAGGATCTGAAAGGAGTCGAACTGTTAGTTGCAGGTAGAGTAATAGATCAGGATTTTTTCGACCAGATGACAACACTACCTAATGTGAAGTACAAGGGACTATTACTTCCCGTTGATGCATTAGAGCTTGAAGCAAATTGTGATGCGATGGTTATTTTATACGATTTGAGCCTACCAATTAACAACTTTTCGATGCCCAACAAATTTTTTGAGGCAATGAAATTTGGAATACCAATGATAACAAATGTAGCACATGAGTTAGTTGATGAAATTAAATGTGGCATCAAAGTAGATTACAACGATTTAAATCAGATAAAAACTGCGATAATTAGTTTGCGTGATAATAAAGAACTTCGAAAAAGATTGGGAGCAAATGGACGAAGAGCATTTGAACAGAAATACAACTGGAATAACATGGAACAAGATTTACATAGAATCTATCACTATCTGTTGAATGAATAGGACTTTTGGAAATGACTAGCTCCGTGTACTGTATTTTGACATCAGGCTATATTCATGAGATGCCTTATGGGGAGGAACGATTCGCGCTTGCCCTTGGTAGATGGTTGCTGAAACAGAACCAGAATGTAGTTCTTATTGGCCGAACATTTACAGGAGTGAAAGCAGAATATTTATCCAAGGTTGAAACTAATCAAAATAAAAAGAATAACGGAAAAAACATCAGAGTAGCATATCCACCACATGTTATCTATATGATGTCAAGACTACTCTTTTCGCTATTTTGTTTCCTACAAATTCTTTTGATAAATAAGAAGTCGCCGATAAAACTAATTCATGCGCAGGATACTGGATATTCAGGTCTTGCAGCAGTAATGGCTGGCAAAATGATGAAAATACCAGTGATATTATCCTCACATGGAATTAGGCACAAAAGTCTAGAGTCAATCCTTAAAGGAAGACTTGGAAGAATATTGCTGAAGTTTGAATATAATCTCGACATTTTCACATTAAAGCGAGCAGACAGTATCATAGCTGTCAATCCAGAAATAAGGGACTATTTGAGGAAGATTACTGCCAAAGTTGCAGAGTTCATTCCCAACCCAATAAAACTAGAAAATTTTGTGTTCTCCCAAACTAATAGAGATTTGATACGCAAAGAGCTAGGTATAGAGAAGCATACAATAGTGGTGGGATTTGTCGGCAGATTGTCTGCAGAAAAGAATCTCCTTACACTGTTAAACTCATTTGTCCAGGCAATAGGACACTATTCTTCCATGAAACTAGTAATAGTAGGAACAGGTACTCTAGATCCTCAACTTAGAGAAGAGGTCGGAAGACTTGGTGCTAAAGACAAAGTAATCTTTTGTGGTATGCGACATGATATTTCTAGAGTTCTTTCTGGGTTTGATATTTTTGTGCTTCCTTCATACACAGAAGGTCTCTCCAGCGCATTGCTTGAAGCTATGAGTTGTGAGCGTGCCGTGATATGTAGTGATATTCCTGCTAACAGATTATTGATCATTCATAAAAGAGAGGGATTGCTCATTAGTCCCCATAGCTGTCAAGAGCTAAGTGAGGCCATCCAGTTACTTGCTAATGATGAATCACTGCGGTCAGAATTAGGTACCAATGCCAAAATCAAAGCAAGTGAGTATGACGAAGAGGCGGTTTTCTCTAAAATTCTACAACATTATTTAACATTGACCAAAAAGGTAGATTCATAATTTGTTGAAAATATTAAAAGCTGCCCTACCGATTTTTTATACTATAACAAACCGTCTTATTCTTAGTCAGTACAAGGAGGATAAAATGTGTATGGTTGGAATAATTAAGAATTACATCCAAGATACGAGATATCTTTCACGAAGTATATCAATATATGATAAATAATAAGCAAATGCTGGCAAGGATTCCAGTTACCGCTTTTGGTGCCGTAATAATCGTCAGTACTTTATCTATAATTCTTTTTGTTATCAATCATCAGATAAAATATGTACTCTTTACTTTTGCTGTACTCTTAACATGGATTTTTGTCCTGTTGTCATCTCGATCAAACTATAGACTAAGGACGGCCACGTCATTTTTGTCAGCCAATGTGGTAGACTATTTCCTGGCAGGGTGTTCAATTATCATTTTTGTCTATAACATACTTGCTTATCCCAAGATTGACATTATGCTCCCGTTCTACATGATCATTTCTTTTTTCTTGCCTGGATGGGTTCTGCTTAGACTCCTTGGCGTTGCTGATCGCCAAATATCGACCTTTTCAATTCTCCCATTATCCTTTTGTCTAAGTATTGGATTAACATCAATAATTTTTATAGTATCATTATTTTCCAAGGAGGTTACAACTACTCTACTTTCTGCAACTTATGCAGTTGTCTGCCTGTTTCCAATTCTAAAAGATTCTTTAGGGAAAATCAAACTAAAACAGAGTCTTACCTCTGCAAGTACTGAGGTCTCATACAATCTAGTTGAATTCTTGGTGCTGCTGTGGATAATTGTATTTTTTGCATTTGTTATTTCAAGTCTTTATCCAAACTTGGCATTTGTTCCAAGTTCAGACATAATTGCGCATCTTTCACTAACTGAAACACTTACTGAGACGCCCGATATTTATACAAGTGAATACGTCTGGTTCCATTCTGCTTTGGCTGCTGTGAACACTCTATCAAACACCCCCGCATGGCTTCTTCAATCTGCAATTGCATGTTTGAGCATATTTCTGATTTTTTCTTTTTATGTCATGGCAAAGGCGTATCTAAGTGATATAGACAGGCGAGCTCATTTGGTGGCCACTATTTCATTTTTTGTTTTTTCAGGATTTGGTTGGCTTTACGTCGTTCAGCAAAAATTTAGCCCGGGAATTTCTATTAATTATCTTGATATTCTTAGCAAGTCATATAACATAACGTATTTCGATGTAGCTGCCGGACAAGGTTGGCTGTGGCTCTGGTTTAGACCACTCACAATGGGATTTACCATCTTCTTCATCTTGCTTTACCTCATGAAACGTAATGACCTGTCTAGCCGCAACTACATAATTATTGCATCATTTTTATTGACAACCCTTAGTCAAGTCCACCTCCCAGAATTTCTCATGTTTCTAATTCTACTTTTCATCGTGACGTTGATTCGTCCTGCGATAAAATTACGTATCAGAGAAACAGCTATATCAGCGTTAATAGCTCTTGCCGCTTCAGCGATATTGACACTCTCATACGAACAATTTAATCCACACTATCAAACAGTTTCATTCCAGTACGTCCCCATCTTGGCCTTTCTTGCATTCTTTGTGCTATATCTGCTAAGACACCAGAAAAGAGCTAGCCTAAGGCTCAAAATCAATTCAGCCCTAGTCTCTTCTATTGTCTTGTTTATTTTTTCTATTTTATTAATTCATTGGATCTTAAATCCAGACGCATTTTCTCGAACTAACTTTCGAATTTTGGCAGTTCCTTGGGAATTGTATCCTGTCCTGCTAGGGGTAGTGGGCGCTACTGCTATATTCGGGTCTATTGTGGTAGTAAAAAAATACCGAGACCATCCAGTTTTAATTTTTGTGGCTTTTTTGGTTTTCGCTATAGTTTTCGGTAGAATTTTAACCTACGTTAACGCTAACTTTACTGATACAGGATATTGGGAGAGACGAATAATTCCATATGCATACTTCAGTTGTGCGATCCTTTCTTCTCTAATCATATTGAAGTTAATCCAATGGCGAGAGGAATACAAATCCTCAAACCGTCTCAAAAATGTTCTGACCGTCAGTCTTTTATCATTATTAGTTTTAGGGGGAATATTCTCAACATTCCTAAGCATCGATTACCAGCTTGAGACTTTCCAGAAAAGATCTCTCAGTGAGAATCAAAGTACTCTTGTAGACCATCTAACTGGTACCGATCCATACTCAATATTCCTCACAGTCACGGACAGCTCTAGAAATATTGCTCAATTCAAAAATTTTGGATATGTTGTTGATTACTATAGATACCAACTTTGGCCCTCAAAGAGTCCTGAACTACCATTGAATGTCTTCTCTTCCATGAATAGCTCTACAGTCATATTGCTTCAACAAGCGGATTTCAATAAAATAACGTCTCAATATGGAAACGGGTACATCGCATCACATATTTTGAAAGTGGCACCAGTGACGTACAGAGGCCCCGCAGAGGAAATCCTTGAAGTTCCTAGGGTTTCACCTCCTTCATCCAACAGCGATATGGTTCTAGTCCTGCCAGAGAACCAAAATAGAATCTACTATGCATATGACATATTATCTCTTGGAGGCTACAATTATACAACTGCTCTTGAATCTGATGTTAGTTTCATAAGCAAAGCCAAGATAGTAGTTGCTCCAAATGATGATACAGCTTTGAAAATGATTCATTATAAGAAAGATTATAATTTTCAATTCAAAAAACTACTGGTTCTTAATCTTGACGGCAATGGTACCTTGTTAGATGCACTAGCTGGAGTATCTAATCAAGAGAGAATCAAAGGGGGCTATCCTTCAACTGTTTGGAGCTTCGTAGGAAATAACACTAGGATATATTCAGAATTCCCTAATAATATTAATCAAAAAGGAGACGGAGCAACAACTCTTGATCTAGGTGAGCCTTTCATTGCGTCAGCTACTTACGAGGGATATGGAATCTTTTATCTTAATGCAAAACCAATAATTCAAGAATTAGATGCCAGAAATGCCGACATACAACAGCTTCTTCCTTCTCTTAGCATGTTGCTAGAATCAGCTGATGCCAAATTTCCGGCTTACAAAATGACAAGAAATTCGCAGAGCCTTGTATTAGGAGGAGTCACTGTTTTTCAAAATGCTACTTTCACAGGCGATATTGTGCTCAACTCATCTTCAGCGATAGTAAATGTTGATTCTCCTTCTCTAATGATTAAGATTGATGGAAAGAGTTCAGATTTCAAATATGTGTCGGAAATAATTCCCATCGACACTGATAAGACCATAATAAAAAGTCACGGAGGAATTATTAACGGAGGCGAGGGCTTTTATTCGCATGCGTTACTAAATCAGTCGTCGATAGTAGTAGCAGGGCATCCTTCGGTTCTCTTACTTGTCTACAATAATGGAAGTTCAAATACAATAACGGGTAATAATATCCAAATTAATTTGGGAGGGTCGGATGTATTAATTAGGCAACCAAGAGTCGAATCAAGTGGTATGACCATATTCGAGGGCTTCTATGGATATGGAGATACCGGCAAAAGGGTAAGAGTACTTGGAGATTATCTTACAATAGACGGAAAGGTATCATACGATATCAGATACTCTGATTATTTTACCGTGGTACACAATAGTTCATTTGAAGGCAAAATATCAACGCCTAGCCAAATTTACTCCTTTGATGAGCTTGGTAGTTTAGAAAATATTTTTACCACGCAAAGTATGCCCTATATATTAACAATAGGTCTAGCATTGATTCTAGGTAATGTTCTTATTTTCAATAGACGAAGACTAGAGTCTAGGAAATTGCTCCCAGAAAGTACTACAAACTGAAGAATGATAGTTTTGAAATTTATTACCTTAGGTCCCAAAACCTGCTGCCTGTCCATCTTGCGACAATATATTGAGTACTTTCTTAAGTGTGATAGTTGTTTGATCATATGATCCGCCTTCTAGATGTTTTCTAATTATGAATCGTATGATAACATATCGAATAAGAATGTCTAGATTAAGTTCAAAACCAAAGTAGCTTTCAACTTTGGCTTTCATTTTCTTCACGATGGAGGCAACCCTTCTGCCTTCATCGAGGTAATGGCCAAATTCTTCTACGCTACCTCCTAGCAGTATCACATTTATAATAAAAAATATAAAATCAAAGAAAGGGTTTCCATCTTCTCTATAATGGTCCCAATCGATAACATTGATCTTGTTTACGGATTTGTCAATCAATATGTTTCCCTGCCAGAAATCTCCATGCTCAGCAACTTTACTAATCCTGAGTCCTTCCATAAATTGTTGATAATCTTCTATCCATCTTACGTATTCTAATTTGTTCAGATCAGGTATTTTCATGAGTTCAATTTTGATGTAATTTACTTCTGATGTTATATCATTTGTAGTTATGCTTGGTCCACGAGTTTTATCTTGAAAATCAACGAGCCAGTTGATCGCCGCCGCGATTTCATCAGATTTGAGGTATGCCAGTGGCCTTCCAGATATCCAATCCTCTAACCAAATTCTCTCCTTTGGAATATGAGAATTAGGACTAGTTTTGTCATAAGAGCGCAAAACAGTAGGAAAATCGTTTCCGAAGCGCTTTAGATGAGCAATCCTTGCTGGCTTGCCTCTTTTGTCGTAGAGTACATACTTTATGTCACTACCTTGGCTTATTGTAGTGAAGCTTTGAATTGCTGCGTTACTAACGATGATTTCGTCAACTGAATCTGGTGAGTTGCTCTTAAAACAATAAAAGAGAAAACTAGGACTAAGTAAATTTGCTGTCAATCTTATTACCGACTTTGGCATTTTTTTTATTATCGAAACAAGAATTTTGAATCGCTTAACAAAGTCCCCCTGATATCGAACAAAGGCCTTTAATCCAATTTTATCCTCAAGATTTCCAGAAAAGTAAGGCTCATTATATGAAGGGAACACCCAATAAGATTTGAGTCCAAAACCAGCTTGCGCAAAAAGTTTTTTGTATCCATATATGGTGTAGGTATAAGTATGGTATCCCCTCTTTTCCCTAATCACACTTGATTTGTCGCCATATACTCCGCCAGCACGACCGAATTTTTTCACCACAAAATTTGCTAACCATCTAGGTAGAAGACTAGTATATGGAAGGCCACTGTGGTCTCTTTCACCAAGAAGAAAGGGCAGTCCCAATCTATTTTCGATTCCTACATAAAGACAGCCATTATTTGATAGTACTCTTTTCACTTCTCGAAGAAATGAAAGTTGAACTTCACGGGGAGATACGTTTGTATTCATCATACCTACCCATTCAAGAACACCATTGCAAACTATTAAATCGAAATAATTATCCGGAAAGGGTAATTCTAAAGCGTTACCCCTAAGTATGATAATATTGGCTCGATTAGAATTTTTATATCTCCTTTTTTGAAATTCGATTCGCTCTTTTACCGCTTCTAACGAATATACTTCTCCGTAAATGCGAGAGAGATTCTCAGAAATATTACCTAGCCCGCTCCCAATATCTAAACAGCGTGAATTGTTTTTTGTTAAACAATGGCAAACCCAGTCTATCCTTCTAACACTTGTCACATAATCTTGAAGAGAGGGATTTTGTTTAAAAAACCGGCTAATTCCTTCTTCATATCCTAACGAATCAATTTCTTGTATCAATATTTCCATTTGTTTTTTAGATACCTCACCTGCGTAGAATTCTGATTCTCCGATAAAGTCAACATAGCCGTCTCGCAAAAAATATACGCAGTTGCAATTTTGGCATGAATAGCCCTCAGGCGTGGCAGTAAGAAATGTTTTACATTTCGGACAACGGTATTCTGCATTCATGATACAAAATTTCCATCGATGTACCTGCATTTATTTAATTGTACTGAGGGCACAATTACAAAAAGCGACGATTTTGATTATGACGTCTTACTGAGACAATGGAATTTTGTGTGAGTTAGATGTAATTTGATTTCATCATTTTAGTTGGACATTAGTACCATGGTCATTAGGGGACTGACACAGTTCCACTTCAAGTGAACTTTGCTTCAAAATGTCTTAGATAGTGAAGCAACAAGGATACACAACTGATTAAAAGTTCATGCCAGAATAGGGTATATATTGGCAAATAATTATCAAATCAAGAAATTGAATACTAGAATATTATTCATTTTTGTAGCATGTTTTCTTCTCATAGCGTCTACTTGCTATTCTAATATATTAGCTCAAGATGTGCCTATCAAGAATGTCGTTGTTATAGTTGAGGAAAATCACACATTTGATAACTATTTTGGCACTTATCCTGGAGTAAATGGACTGAACAGGCATATAGCTATACCGACTGCCAATAACACAGACGAACTTGTCACACCGTATCATATCTATACTACAGCTCTACCCAACAATCTCTGTAACAGCCTTAGATGCGCGCACCTATCATATAACAACGGAAAAATGGACGGCTTTGTCTTGGTCGAACATTCAACTTTGCCAATGGGCTATTATGATTCAGCTGACATACCATACTACTGGGATTATGCCTCGCAATTCGTTCTTTCCGATAATTATTTTAGCTCGGTAATGGGCGATAGTATGCCAAACCATCTCTATCTTCTTGCTGCGCAATCAGGTTCAATTCGCAGCGATCTACCTCCGGGATCCACTGTCACTGCAAACATTCCAACGGTAACAGATGAGCTTGATGCAAAACACATCTCGTGGAAGTACTATCACGGATATTTTGAACCTACGCAATACATCGAATCATTCAAGGCAAAATCCAAGCTTGTTAACGTAGTACCAGAAAAGCAGTTTCTCTCTGATATTGCAAACAATACTCTCCCAGATGTTGTTTGGATAAATCCTTTCAATAGCGAACACCTACCACAAAATATTACAGAAGGCGAGCATACGGTGGTATCTTTGGTAAATGCAATTATGCAGAGTAGTTACTGGAACTCGACTGCAATTTTCATAACATGGGACGACTTTGGAGGTTTTTATGATCACGTTCCTCCACCTCAGGTAGACCAATTTGGCTATGGATTCAGAGTCCCTCTTCTTGTATTATCGCCATACGCTAAACAAGGTTTTGTAGACCACACACTAAACGATCACACATCCATACTCAAGTTCATTGAAACATTATTCTCTTTATCGCCTCTTGCGGAAAGGGATGCAAAAGCCAACGACCTTATGGAGGCTTTTGACTTTTCACAATCGCCCGTAGCCCCTTTAATCCTTCCAGGCAAATATATGGCTGATCATTATCCTCTTGAACAGCAGACTACATCGCTTCCAGGGTCTGGTGAGCCCTCTCTTTCAATATACACCGACAAACAAGTTTACGAGTATGGAGATTTTCTATCTGTTAGACTACAGGTATCGGAGATAACCCGAGATCCAGTAGTTCTTCACATGGTAGACCCTTATGAGCAGTCGAGTTCGGCCATTCCAATCCAGATATCAAAATTAGACAGTACGATAATTACTCCAGTGGTTTTCTATAAGACGAATTACGTCCCAGGCAAATATCAAATCACTGCAGAGTATTCGGGTGCGAAAACCACTGTTTCTATTGAACTGATAGACTCTGACAAAATTGCAATTCCAACAGAATACAAGTCCCTTGCAAAATCATGGTTCCAAGGAACTCCTCATGAAAGCGACTTTGCTAGATTAATCGCAGGGCTAATTAATTCTGATATTATCAAAGTACCAAATTATAATGCTGAGAGCGCTATACACATACCTAATTGGGTGTTAAATGAGGCAAAGTGGTGGTCAGATGACTTGATATCAGATAATGAATTTGGGAGTTCGCTACAATACTTGGTTCAAAAGGGAATTATCTCAGTTTAAGTTTCCCCTGGTGTGGACTTTCTATTATTAAAAAATGCGATACAAAGCTAAAAATGTTCTTTTAGTATTTTGATTATCCGTTTTGCCGCATTTCCATTTCCAAATGGGATACTTCTTGTCCGAACTCTCGGATTCTTCTGGGTTCTTTTGATAGCTGAGAGGATCTTTTTTTCCTCCACTCCTACAACTTCGGCTACTCCGGCCATAACTGCCTCAGGACTATCTGTTGTTTTGCGAGTGACCAACACCCTCTTTCTTATTTTAGGAGAGGTTGCCTCCTGCTGTATTCCACCAGAGTCAGTTATTATAAACAAGCATTTTTTCATCAGCTCTAGCATATCAAAATATCCAACAGGTTTTGTTAGATGAACATTTTCAGAATCCCTTAGCATTTTGTATAATCCGAACCTATGCAGTTTTCCAACAGTACGTGGATGCACCGGAAATATTATTTTTTGATTTGAATTTAGTATGGCCCTTACAATTCCTGAGAGAGCCTCCTTATTATCAACATTTTCTCCCCTATGAAGCGTCATCAGAATAAAATCGTCCATGTCACCAGAAAAATGTGATTTTTTTGATGCCAGGTCTGCGTACATTTGTATCGCATCTATAACGGTGTTTCCTGTGACGAAGATCTTTCCATGAACCCGCTCAGAGAGTAGGTTTTTCTTTGCATATTGTGAAGGGGCAAAAAGAAGTTCTGCTATGTGATCTACTTCGATTCTATTATGTTCTTCCGGCATCCTCCAGTCAAAACTACGAGGCCCAGCTTCTACATGACTCACTGGAACGCCAGATTTTAAGGAAGCAACGCTTGCGGCTAGTACTGTATTCGTATCTCCTTCCACTAGAACCGTATCGGGCTTTAATTTTTGTAGAATCTTTGTGAGTTTTATAATTATCTCACCAACCTGTATGGACGGATTTGCTTTAGTTATTTCCATCCAGTAATCGGGCTTGCGGATATCTAGTTCTTCTATGAATTGCAGGCTCATATTATAATCGTAATGTTGACCTGTGAAAATAACAAAGGCGTTATTTTTATTCAATTGATGAATTATTGGAGCCAGTTTGATGATTTCAGGTCTTGTTCCCATTACTATGGCTGTTTTCATGTACTAATCATCTAGGTGTCCTTGATAACCTTTTTACCGTATCAAAAGAGATTAACAGATGTTTAATGCAATTACTTTGATAAAGAAGGGAGAATGCATTGAATAAAAGGTTCATCGGTAAATATTATGAGGAGAACGACGCAGTTTTTTGAAAATCTGGTCACAATTAGCGTGATAAGCCGAGAGTATGATTTATTGGAACCTTAATTTCCCAGTATTCTTGAGTTATTCGAAATGAAAATCATAATTTCCTTTATCGTACTCTTATTTTCACCTACTTTTTTGTTTATGGATACGTTTGCTCAAAGTGTGGATTTGCCAAATAATTTTGACATTGTCGTATACGAATTTGGTGGCCTATACTATGCAAAAGATTCACAAAAGATCATTATCAGCAGCGATACACCTGATACTGTAATCAAGACTGCACTAGCTAGAGGAGGCGAGATATACATAGCTGGCGGCGAATACCATCTATCAAAAGATTTTTCCGGATTTGATCTTAAATCTCTCACACATTTGAAGCTAGCAGCAAATTCCGACATCATTGTTACATCTGGATATGCAGGTTACGTATTCCGATTCAGCAATGGGGTAGGGCAGTGTGTAATCGAGGGCGGTCAGATATTGGAGGCAAACCCCGTTAAAAGGAACTGGATCGGAATTATGATGCAAGGTGGACCAGACGGTGTTTTCTTAAATCTCATCGAGAATATGGTTATAACCAATCCATATATCGTGATTGATTTTAATTCGTCCACTGGACAGTGGGTAAACGCTAATACATTTGTTAACATCAAAGGCTGGAATTTTGTGAGGGGTATCGAATTTGATTTCAAGGGCAAACATACAGACGATGTAGATGGTTTTGATGGAAATACATTCAGAGACAGCATGTTTCAAAGTGGTTCTATGACTACCTATGGTGCCAAGGATATCAAGCATCAATACAATGCCTTTTACAATGTTCAATTTTGGGATTTGCCTGCAGGCGCAATTAGTTCAACAATTGACGCATCAGCAAAAAATACTATAATTATTGGTGGGATAATGACTCACAAGGGCTTTGTAGATGACGGAAAAAATACAATAGTTTTAGATGCATGGCACAGCAACTTTTTATCAAATTCGTCGATAAGTTCGGATATAATCAATGGTAAATATCAGCCTCAAGTGAACCTGTCACTTCTCCCAGCGCAGAATAGCTTGAATATGAGTATGGACCAGCAGCCAGCGGCCGGACTTGTAACTGCAAGCAAAGCCCAACTTGGGGTATCACAGAAACGGCCAACTCAGATAAACGTCTATGGAACAGTGAGCAATTCTCAGGGAGGTAAGGTGATTTTATACATTACAAGACCAGATGGAGTTGTTGAACACGACGAGACTTATGTCACATCCAAGGGAATTTTTTACTCACCTATTGCCTTTGACAAAAATTCCTTACTTGGGCAGTATAAAATAGACGTGATATATCAGAATTCCAATTTAGGTTCAATCTTGCTTAATGTGACATCTGATCAAGTACTATTGCCAGTTCAGACTTATCCAAACACCGGCACAGTACTTTTGTCTGAATCTAATACACCCGTTTTAACCCTTAAAAGCAATGCAAACTTGTGGTCTCAAGGAAAGATAAGCGATAGTACTTTTGGAGACAGCATTCAATACCTTGTCAAAGTCGGTATTATAGAAAAACCCAATGGAACTCAGACGCTCTTGCATCAATCACTGCATATTCCAACATGGTTCAAAAATAGCGTCGGCTGGTGGGCAAACGGACAAATATCAGACACTGATTTGATTTCAGAATTACAATATTTGCTTGATAGCGGAATAATACAAATGTCATAGCAATAGGACAATTCAACTAAATAAGAATTCATTCAAACTCAATTGACTTGATAAAGAGAAAACCACATTAGCTATTTCACGGAGTATTTTTTTACAATAGATTTTGCATTTCTTACCTTTCTAACATATG
This sequence comes from Thaumarchaeota archaeon 13_1_20CM_2_39_20, assembly GCA_001920395.1. Classification (GTDB taxonomy): domain Archaea; phylum Thermoproteota; class Nitrososphaeria; order Nitrososphaerales; family Nitrosopumilaceae; genus Nitrosotalea. Next base: position 3,440 of record MNJS01000010.1, on the reverse strand, counting down.
CGTTGTTTAGTTTTTTTATCAAGTTCAGTGTCTCATGGTGTATCAGGTCCAAGTTTGGTATCAAACAATGACCGCCAATGAATCCAGGAAACATCTTTGGCCTATTTCCTAAAAATCTGTGTATCTCATCTGCAAAGGACCACATTTCATCATAATCTACTTTATTTTTGATAGCTATCATATTACTGAGCTGCGCATATGTTATTAGCCAGCCATAGTATGAGGTGTCAACTACTATCTTTGCAAGTTCCAGTGTAATGGGCTTTGACATTCTTTTTGTTCTAACTTTGCATCTTCGCATCAATCTCTCATATGTCAGGTCTGCCCAATGTGCTCTTGGCGCATTAGAATCGATGCCATAGAACTTGGTGTATCTTTTCAAATCATGGAGCATTCTTTTGTGAACTCCTCTTGTTGGACTAAAAATTACGGGGACGGGCAATTTTGCCTGTATCTTACTTGTTGTGCCAGGACTTATTGTACTGTGGATGACGACTCCCTGAGGATGGAATTTTTTATATAGCGACATTACACTTGGGACAAAATTTCTGTTAAAGGGAATGCATACGTGCAAAAACTGGGTTTCCAATTCTTGATATCTTTCGAATTTTTTCTTGTCCACTAGTTCTTTTCTAATATCAAATCCTACTGCAGGACAAGCTCTTGATACAAGCTGAAGTATTGGGCTACCAATTTCCCCAAGGCCTGCTACAACATCTTTATTTGTCATTTGTGAAGGCTTGTTTTTACTCATAAATTAACTAATGGTTTTTAATTTTAGTTCATTTCTGTGATACAATTTAATTTCCTATCACCTGTTCTACTTTCTGACTCCTTTTGGAAACGAACTAGCAAATCAAAATACTAGAACGCTATTTTTGATATGCGTATCTTGTAATCTCTGCTGCATACATGATATATGTGTAAACCGTATAGCTCCAATCAGGTTTTGCCAGCTCAACCCAGTGATCCATCTCTCTGAGGTCATACGAGATTCCTTTCTCGTTAAATTCCCGGAATTTTTTTGCTATCATTACTCTATCCTCGTCGCTTAAGGTGGAAGTATTGATGTTGTGGTCTCTTAGTGAGCGAAGAAAATCCAAGACCTCGTTTGGAAGTGACATGTGAAAACTATAATTTATAACGGATATAACCTGTATCATTTAGAAATCATCAATTGATATGCCAAAAATAGAAGCGACGAGTTGGGGCTTACATAATTCCAAATTAGTTATAACTAAGATGATATCGTGGGATAAATACCGACTTTGGAAATACAGATCTAAACCGCAGATACAATTTGAGGAAGAACACGTGGAATTGAAATAGAGTCCAAGCTCCATCAGCATTAAATAATAAAAATCAATGAAATCACTAACGAAATGAACATTCTGGCAATTGGAGCACATCCAGATGATATAGAATTAGGATGCGGTGGTCTTCTGATAAAGTCCGCAAGACAAGGACACAATGTCTACATGTATGTGATAACGCGCGGAGAGGCTTCAGGCGATCCTCGGCTGAGATGTATGGAACTAATCCAGTCCGCTAGATTCATAGGGGCAAAGATGCTCTGGATAGACAATTTCGAGGATGCTACACTATCAGTTAATAGTAAACTGATAAATCATTTAGAATACTTTATTCAAAAGGTACACCCGGACTTAATCCTTACACATCCGATTGAAGATTATCATCATGATCATCGTGCAATAGCCAAGAGTACTCTTGAAGCAGCTCGAAATAGTCAAAACGTCTTAGCATACGAGATACCTCTTACGCGAGACTTTAATCCACAACTATTTTTTGACATTTCGGAAGTAAAGGACGATAAGAATGAGCTCGTCAATATATTTGCGTCACAAAAAAATAAGAATTTTATGGATCAAAGTGGTGTTCAAGCGCTTACCAAATTCAGAGCCCAGCAGAGCAGATTAAACTCGAATATAGAGTTTGCAGAGAGTTTTGAAGTAATGAAACTTTGTTTGAACAGTGACTTTAGCATATTCAAATTTCCTATGGGAGATACATATCCACAAACTAAGAAGATTATCACAAAGGGAATTATCGAATATGTAAATGACATGCCATATGATACACATGACACCAAGAAACCAATTGAATTACAAGGAGAGGTGCCACTCCAATTTACACAAGAGGTATCAAATGCTTCAAGTCCCACTGCAGATGATTATGAAAACCCCATGCAGTTGGGAGCGGAATGGAAAGCAGAGTCTATAGTAAAAGGTATAGCAGGCGAATATGACGTAGAAGGGCATCAAAGTATCATAGATGGAGTATCTTCCATTCTTGAAGCAACAGAAAACGATCTTGCATTCTGCTCAATGGAAGGAGAAAAGGCAATATCTGCAATTGCCAAGTCAAAGGCCGGCATTATTCTTTGCAAAAAGAGCCTGAAGGGAAAGATATATCCAAGAAACGGTAGCCAGTATATTTTTGTCGACGATCCCAAATTAGTATTCACTCAATTCGTAAACAAAGCAAGAAGAGATGAAAAAAGGGCAGGAGTTGCAGCAACTGCGGTAATCGATAAAACCGCGAAAATAGGGCCTGGTTGCTACATAGGAGAATTTGTAAAAATAGGTAAAAATTGTCAAATTGGAAAAAATGCGACCATCCATGCTAGGGTAATCTTGGAGCAAGATTGTATAATTGGGAACAATTGTATCATTCAGCCAGGTGCAACTTTGGGTTTTGATGGATTTGGATTTGAAAGACACTTGTCAGGAGAGCTGGAAAAGTTCCCTCAACTAAAGGGATTAAGAATTGGAAATAACGTCGAGATTGGTGCCAACTGCTCAATTGCTCGAGGATCTCTTATTGATACTACAATAGGCAACGGTACAAAGATGGATTCACTAGTGCATATAGCACACAATGTCAGAATAGGAGACTATTGTCAGCTGACAGCAGGTACTGTCATTGGTGGAAGTGTTACAATTGGAAATTCGTGCTGGACAGGTCTTAATTCTACTATCAAGCATAAAATTAATATCGGAAATAATGTCTTGGTTGCTGCGGGAGCAACTGTCATAAATGACGTCTCTGATGATGATATAGTTGCAGGCGTCCCAGCAAAGTCAATAAAAAATAAGGTTACAACCGACGAGCTATTCTTGATGGTAGGAAGGCCCTCAATAACGGTTCATCGAAGAGGTGTTGTGATATGAATAAATTCAAACGTACGATAGAATCTCTTTCAATTCTGATAATTGTTATTCTTTCTATTCCAGCTGTATCAGAAAGCAGTAATATAATGCCGCAGGCAGCAGCTCAAGTGGTTCCGGCTGTACCGCTTCCTCCAACGGGACTTACAACACCATTTGTCTCCTCTTCACAGATAAGTATCTCTTGGCATGCGCCACTTAACGGGGTCTATCCGGTTACTGGATACCAAATCGAGAGATCAGCTGACGGTG
>MNJS01000013.1 GCA_001920395.1 Thaumarchaeota archaeon 13_1_20CM_2_39_20 | reverse complement strand
TTTACCATCTTTTACTATAGAAAATAAAATTGCACGCGATTGAGCGTCAGCTAACGCTTCTAGAACCTTTTGGTTCACATCATATTTTTTCAATTGCGAAAGTGAAAGTTTCTTTCTCAATATTTTTTGAATTAAAGATGTCTAACTATTTAAACCACATGTGTGGTATTCCAAAAATTTAGAACATGTCTGTTGTTTAAATAAAGTTAGCTTATCCTAACTAATTGAATATCATGGATTTTTGGCAGCTAATTGCTCTTGGTGCCATAGCTGGTTTTACGATTTTCCTTGGGTTACCAATAGCAACGGTCAAAAACCTTAGTACCAACAAAAAGGGATTCCTGAATGCTCTTGCACTAGGAATCCTAGTTTTTTTAATTATTGACGTATTTGGGCACGCTTGGCAATCCACAGAAGATACCGCAAAAGAAGCATTTGCGGGACATGTGGCTGCAGGTGATGCAATATTATCTCTTATTGCAATGTTTGGAGGCATAGCAATAGGTCTTGTTGGTCTTGTTTCATATGAAGCAAAAATGACGGGAAAATCAATACCAGAAATACTATCGGTTGAAAATATCAGGGCTGGTGATGACCACTTAAAACAACTCTTTCATGAGGCCAGTGCATACAGAATTGCAATGATGATTGCCATCGGCATAGGGGCTCATAATTTTAGTGAAGGATTGGCAATAGGTCAGTCATATGTTACCGGAGAAATAAGCTTGGCAATTCTTCTGATCATTGGGTTTGGCGCGCACAATACAACAGAAGGCTTTGGCATAGCAGGACCATTATCTGGACTAATTAATAGACCGCGGATTCGCTTTCTGCTTTTAATGGGGCTTATCGGTGGGGGACCCACCTTTATAGGAACTATTATGGGAAGTATGTGGAACTCGAATCTTGCTTTCATACTATTCCTTTCAATTGCCGGTGGCGCATTGGTCTATGTTTCCATGTTGATGTATAACGCAGGAAGGAAATATACCACTAACTCTGTGATGATGACAGGAATTTTCATCGGATTGGTTGCAGGCTTTATGACAGATATGATAATTCAATTCAGTGGAGCCTAAGTCAGTATCTTTGTCAGCTGATTTTCTTTTCCCGCATTCTTGATTTCTCGAGCTATTCTTCTGCCCATGCTCATAGGCTCGTCGTACATGAAAGTGGAGTAGGGGGAGCCATTCACGTAAAGATTTGTGCCTGCTACTATTCTGGCTGAAAATTCAAAAGTAGTAAATTTCCCCGTATCATCGTAAACGCCCTCAAGGCAAAAAGGGCCTGTCATACCTGGTGCAACCAGCCTTTTCGAGGCTTCAACGAATCTCTCTGCCATCGAATACACCTCGTCTAAAAGAGATTCTCGTAGCACTAGCGGGCTATTCCCAATTACATTGAACGAAGGGATTATATCAATATCAATTTGCTGAGGTGCCGGAATTCGTCCTAGACCATCTATGTCTGATTCATACCTTCTGTCAACTCCGAAAAATTCAATCTCTTCTTTTAGCGTGGAGTAAAAATATTGAAGATATGCGGAAACGCCATATGCGTATTCTTGCAAGTATAGATCGCTATCGCCCTTGATGATTCCTTTGTGAACCAACTTATCGCGCTTTCTCTTGTAATCCTTTTCGCTTGTAGTCAAGAAATAACCCCTGCCTCCAGCGGCCCCGTGCCTCTTAGCTATTACAAGACCAGATATTTCTTTTGGACTAGAAAGTGATTTTGGAACGCTAAGTTTAGACTCTGTCATGAATCTCTCCTTCATGTTACGGTCTGATTCCCATCTAAGAATCCATTTGTTGCCAAAAATTGGAGTTTTTATAGATTCAATTTCTTCCGAGCTCATCTGAGCTATTAGTGTCCCGTGAGGTATGATTATCGCATTTTGCTCTTCAAGCTGCTTAGTGTATTTTTGGTCTAGTATTTCCTTAAAAGAACCTACAAGTATCAATTCATCAATAAACGAAAATCTGCGGTATAGTTTTTCTCGTTTTGTTTCACAAACCAGAATCGTTTTAAACCCTTCATCCTTTGCTCCTTTGAGAACCTGTAAGGCACAATGAGATCCCAGTGTAGCTATCGATGTCATATGTTTCTCCTATGTGTGGGATATTTATGAAAGTTTCATATGGTAATTTGAAATAAAGGAAAAAATGTCATCGATTAAATCGATAGATAATTCTGATTTGTATTCATCGGGCACGTTCTTGAGAATGAAATCTACAACTGACTGATTATGAGGTATTTTATCACCTTGCATCATTTGTGTATAAAGCGAAATGGCATGAGACATCAATATCATGGTTTTTTCTCTATTTGTCAGAGTCATAAGATGTAAAATAGAACATTTCAATTTAGACGTTTTCTATGCCGTCATGATAAATGTGATTTGGTCTAGTTTTAATGGTTCATTTATAACATCAGTTTTTACTGCCTTTAAGCAATCTCATTTACATTAATAGGCCGACCGCTGTGTCTTGGATGCTTATCCATATCATTGCGGCGAACTCTTCAATGTTATCGTGCTTATAATTCATTACTCTAGTGGTATAAAGGCCCATTTCCATACTTGGTAATGTGTCTGTTATCAGTTGATACAGGCTATCATACAATAATTATGAGCAATTATTGAGTTGTAATGATGAAAGTGAGGGCAAGGAAGGCTCTAAGTTCTGTTATAGCAGGTGCAATTCTGCTTACGGCCACCGTATTGATGGGTACTGGCCTTGTTAGCTGGTCAAACACAAATCTCACATCTTATCAAGCATCATTAACTAATAGCTATTCAACTAACGTAAACAAACTCAACGAAAATCTAGTGATTGAGAATGTTTGGTTTGTAACCAATCCGCAATCTCTAAGAGTGACTCTTACAAATGTTGGCAACGAAGGCCTTAACGTTACAGATATCAAACTACAAACATCTTCAAGCACCCAGGACACACCTCAGAAAGCAATCATTATGCCAAAACAACAAACTACTATACAAATCGGTAATAGTACCAGTCCATATCTATGGCAAAGTAAAGTTCCCATAACAATAACTGCAACTACTGTACGCGGCACTATTTTTACTACTCAAGTGATGCCGTCATAATTAGAAGAAGAGCTATCAGCACAGTCATAGGTGCTGTATTTTCAATAATTGCGATTACAACTACAATAGGTTATATAACATACAGTATGCACTTGCTTGATAGCTATAGTCAGACATTTCTGTCAACGGGCCAAGAGAGATCGGACAAACAACGAGAAAATTTCAAGATAGCAACATTTAGTCTGGTAAACAGCAAGCTGAACATAGGAGTACAAAATACTGGCGATATTCCAATCAACATTACAAGACTATGGATACAAAATACTACAACGACTGATTGGTTTCAAACGTATTCTATTAAGATAAACGTACCACCAGGAACCACAGCATCTAATGTAGGACAAAGCGTGCCACTTTACATTAATTCAGCAAATTCGTACAATATCAAGCTAGTTACAGAAAGAGGAAATTCACAACAATTTAGTGTAAACTCACCCAACTTTGCTCCACTAAACATCCAATTATTAGCCCTTCCGCCTAATGTTGCTAGTGGATTTCAAAGTCAACTTATTATGATAGTAACGAATAATGGCTCAAGCACATTGACCAATTTATCCCCTGCACCTTTGCCATCTCCAACGGGTTCTGCATCGTGCGCAGCAGGCCCGGTAAGCCCCACAAGCTATAACACTTTGCCACCTGGTCAGACGGCAGTCTTCTCTTGGACAGTGAAGGCCACAGCGCCTGCCGATGGCTGGTCATGCAAGTACACGGCATCACTTCAAAATGGATACCCAGGACAAAGTGTGCAGGCAACAATAACTGTATCAGCAATACAGCTTAGCTCCACCACTTTTGCTCAAAATTCAGGAATACTGACACTTAACTATACGACTATGGCATGGACCCAAGGTGGTTCATGGAATACGGGTTGGTCGGTGCCAGGAAATACAGCCACGATACTTAAACTGAACGTGACAAATAACAATGCCACTACAAATACGAATTTGTACTTGTCAAAAAACTCACAAATACTTCTTGTAGACACTCAGGGCTCAACCACCACGCCATTATACATCGTGACTAACGCTAGTTCTTTGTCACCTCTAGCGGTCAATCCCTATACATGTGGTGGCCCTAATGACTATTGTATAAGTCTGCCTTACGGAAAGCAAGTCACCTTATACTTTGCTGCAGGACAGCAGCAAGGTGGTACCGGTACTATGAAGAAAGTCCCAGGCCCCGGTCATGAGGCCGTGGCTTTTCTAGTAGTTTATGGAAAATATTCTACTTCTCAAAGTACCAGCGGATCGCTGTATGGCCAAAGTCTTCCATACATGGGATTCGAGTTTAGCTAGGTAACTGAACCGTGTTATGCGTATATTGAGGTTTCATTATGGAATGTACAAAAAATTACTAACAATTTGTTATTAGGTCGTAACTTGTAAGATTAGTAGATGAGATTAGCTGAACTAACTCTTGGATTCCTAGTAGTACTATTCTCTATCTTGGGATATCAATATTCGTCAAGTTTGGTAGATGCAGCTCAACATATGATGTCAGACTTTGTTACCGCATTTTTTCCAACAATTAAGCTTCAGAACCAGCAAAGCTATCTGCTACAAACAGGTTATCCATCTGCTGAAAGTATTGCAAAAATTATTCAAGTTGGATTTATTGCAACCACAATTATTGGTGTTGGATGTATATGCTTTGGTGCGATAATGAAGAAACCTGCATCGAGACAATTTTCAAGTATTTCGTTAGAAACAAAACTTGTTCCGGCTACGTATGAATCAATAAGAGACGACCGATTGACAAATAGCAAAAGTATCAGCATCCTAAAAGAAAGACTGGCAAGGGGTGAGATTACCGAGAGAGAGTTTGAGAAACTTCAGCGATTTTTTGAAAAATAGCTTGGAATAAACACACTATCTTAATTAGCTCAGATTTTCTGCTTGTTTGGCAGCGTTTTCTGCCTGTCATTTTCAGGAGCTGACCATAAAGTCCATATAATTAGTGTGCCAGTACTCATGTGAGGGGCAATCAGTGGGGTTTGGTCAGAGACGGGTTAGTATTAAGAAAAAATCTTTCGCGTGGTTGATTGTTAATACATACGCTGATAGTGATCAGAAAAAAATTCTTGATGCAGCACAGAAACCAAGAATTATTTTTGATATCATTGATAAGTGCAATCTTCCACAGACTTCGACCTACAGAAAAATGAACATACTAATACAGAATGGACTTTTGGTACCATATGGAAGTATGGTGATGAAGCATGGAAAAGTAGTTACTAAATACGTTTCACTTTTTGAAAATTTAGAAATCAACATAAAAAAGAATAATATTTTGATTACGGCAACGATTAATGAAAGGGCACGTCAAGCTCTTCTTAGGATAATGCGTGAGAAGATAATTGGTTTGAGCAAGAATTTGAGGTCAGGCTCTGCACGAATATTTACGGCGGCGGTCTATGAGAAAATGCAAAAAGAAGGACCGGGGTCAATAATACCGCACCTAATGAAGGAACTAGTCAGAGTTTGAATGACCAAACAGTATTGGAAATCTATTCCTTATATGAGACACATCAGCAACATGAATTGACCAAATATTCTTGATAGAGTTAACATGGTACCAATAGTCCCAGTCTGTCGTTCAAACCGGGCTCAAATTATTATATACATTCATTGACAAGGAACAAATAACAATCCTCAAATCTGAGCGGGATTTTTTGGCAATAACTAGAATGATGAAGAGAGGATGAAATGTTGAATGAAATTATATCAAGCCGCCGTTCGGTCAGTCAACCCTATGCTATTTCGAAGTCGAATTCTATATCCACATACTTTCGGATTTATTTTTCACATATAACTTGGCTTAATCCCTTTCCGTCGTATAATGCGATTAATGCTTTGACATCGCATTCCGAGATAAATGCCGATTTGATATTGATGTCAGGATACATCAAATCGCCGTACAATGTTGAATGTCCAAGACCTATCGCATGACCAAACTCATGCCTTGTTATAGCCACAAGATTTTCTCGACTTAGCTTGTCTGCTTGGTATATGATAATGCGTGAATCTTTCATTACTTTGTGATTCTCAATAAATGTGGTATACCCAGAATATCCAAGATCACTTTTTGAGGATGTTAATATTATTGTCACTTTTACTTGGTTATTGTTTGAATCAATTATCTTCAAATTTGTTGGTATGTAAAACTTTGTATCATGCTTAGTTGCCTTTAATGCGCCTTGCCATCCCTCATAGAATATTTTGCCATCTTTTATGAAGGAATTTGTAGACATCAACGCGTCCTTGACTGCATGAATTTGTTCACTGGACATGGATGGTTCCGCTTTTATCGTCACATAGAGTGGCTGACCTGACTTTAGGTCTAATGGCAAATTTGTCATCATATTGCTGATAAATTGTTGAGCTGTAACAGCGGCAGGCAAGAAACTCAATATTGTTAAAACCGGTATTACAATGACTATATTTCGCAACAGGGGGCTAAGAAAGCAAGTAGAAATATGATCTGGTATGTTCTAAGATATTACACGCATTTTCATTTGTAAAATGATAAATTTTAAAAATAATAGAGTTGTGCTAGAACGGACTATACTGTGCACAAAGTGTTTGTAACATTGGATATGGAATAGTCTTGTAGCCATAAGGAGCAAGACAATTTCGTAGTATTGCGCATAATTAACGAGGAAATATGAAAAATCATAGATAAGCCGGTTAGTACGATCTAGTAAATAGCGTTTCATTAATAAGCACTAACCAGAACACATCTGATGAAACGAATGATAGAAACGGACCTAGGACTTTGGCGCAGGACCATGTATTCTAACGAAATTGATCCTTCCATGGAAGGAAAGGAAGTAATTGTTATGGGGTGGGTTTCAAGTGTGAGAGACCACGGCAATCTGATTTTCGTTATGTTAAATGACAAGGAGGGCGAGATGCAAATTACAGCAAAAGCAGGAGTAACACAAGACGAAATTCGAGAAAATCTGGCCAAACTCAAAGAACAATCAACAATAGCTGTAAAAGGTACAATAAAACCATCAGAGAAGGCGCCTCATGGTGCAGAAATAGTTCCGTCTGAGTTACGAATATTTTCTAAAGTAGAAAGGATTGCTCCATTTACTTGGCAAACAAAGACAATTGCAAATATCGATACGAGACTGGAAATACGGGCAATTGATTTGCGAAGAAACGTTCTACAACACATATTTCGAATGCGAAGCGCAGTTCTCAAAGGAATCCGAAATTATCTCTACGAGCAAGGTTTTATCGAGGTAAACACTCCAAAGATGATCGCGACAGCAACAGAGGGAGGAGCGGCATTGTTCCCAATATTTTATTACAACAAGGAGGCATTTCTCGCGCAGAGCCCACAGCTTTACAAAGAACAGTTAACTCTGAGCTTTGAAAAGGTCTTCGAGATAGCACCTATTTTTAGAGCAGAACCATCTAGAACCAACAGGCATCTCTCAGAAGCCATTTCTATAGACTTGGAAGAAGCTTTCTCTGATTACAACGATATTATAAAACACATAGAGAACATCATAATAAGATCAATTGATTCGGTAAAGGAATATGTCAAATCTCTCCAAGGGGTAGAGTATCAGATACCGGAAGCTCCAACAACAATACCTCGGTATTCTTATTCTGATCTAGTAGACAAAATGAAAAATGCTGGCGTAAAGATAGAATGGGGCGATGACTTGTACCCATCTCAATTGAAAAAGATACAACTTTCGGGGTTCTACTTCATAAAGGAGTGGCCTTTGGCTCCAAAACCATTCTATGTCAAGGCAAAAAAAAGTGATCCAAAAATCTCAGAATCCTTTGATTTGATGTTCGGTGATCTTGAACTTTCTTCAGGAAGCACAAGAATAGAGAAAAGATCAGAGCTTGAGGAAAGAATGAAAAACAAGGGCTTCAAACTTGATGCCTTTGATTATCATCTTCGTGTTTTTGATTACGGTGTACCTCCACATGCAGGATGTGGTATAGGCCTTGAAAGATTGATGATGGCATTAACAGGAACAGAAAACATAAGGGATACTACATTTTATCCAAGAGACGTCGACAGACTTACACCATAAGTGAATTGAGATGGTAGAAAGAAAAGAAATTGAACACCTCGGTGACTTGGTAAAGGTAGAACTAAAGGCGCCAGAAAGATATATCAAACAAGTTGAACAAATTCTAAATTATTTTAACAGACTAGATGAAGTAGAGTTTGACTCGGAGAAAATACTGAGAAGAGAAATCACGGTAAATGCCCTCCGAGAAGATAAGCATGAACCATTTGTCTCAGATGATAAACCGCTCATTGAAAAACTGAAAAAAGACCAGAATAATTTCATTCGCGCTCCAAAGATGGTTTAAATGAATCTTGGAATTTCGGCTACCGAATTTGTATCTCAGGTAAGAGATGGAACCATATCTGTAGAAGAATTCGTAGCAAAAACAATCGAACGAATCCAAAAAGTTGAAAATAAAGTTCATGCATACATCACTTTGAATGATAAAAATGCTTTAGAAAAAGCTAAGATAATAGACAAAAAGATATGTGCCAAGGAAAAGGTAGGCTCTTGTCTTGGCATGCCAATTTCAATTAAGGATAACATTTGTACTGCTGGATTGAAAACAACATGCGCATCAAAAATGCTGGAGAATTTTATTGCGCCGTATGACGCAACAGTTGTTTCGAAACTAAAAGCTCAAGACGCCATAATAATTGGTAAAGTGAATCTTGATGAATTTGCTATGGGTTCCACCACCGAGTTTAGCTATTTTGGTCCAACTAAAAATCCTTGGAATATCGAGTACGTGCCAGGAGGTTCATCTGGAGGTAGCGGCGTTTCAGTCAGCGCATTTGAAAGTCTTATTTCTTTGGGTTCTGATACTGGAGGCTCTGTACGAAGTCCAGCAAGTTTTTGTTCCGTTGTAGGTCTCAAACCAACTTATGGTCTAGTTAGCAGACATGGACTTGTTTCATACGCAAATAGCATAGAACAGATAGGTCCGGTAGCAAGAACTGTTGAAGATATAGCATTTATTCTAAATATCATCTCAGGCCAAGATGTGCGTGATAACACAACTATAGACAATGGAAGTGTTGATTACACTAGAGATCTGGACGCAGGAGTGTCTGGAAGAAAAATAGGAATAATTACACAGATGACAAGCGATGGTATAGATAAGGAAGTTGTATCTGCCACAAACAGAGCAATTTCAAAGTTGCAAGGTCTTGGCGCTGAATGTACTCCTGTATCCATTGATGCTGTAGAGCACTCCGTTGCAGCTTACTATACAATTGCATCTGCCGAAGCAAGCAGTAATCTTGCAAGATATGACAATCTCAGATATGGTTTTGATTTTGGTATTGAAGGATACGAATTCAAAGCTTATGTTTCAAAGGTTAGAGGCAATTTCGGACCTGAGGTGACACGTAGAATGTTGCTTGGAGCTTTTGTATTATCTGCAGGATATTACGGAAAGTACTATCTCAAAGCTCAGAAGGCCAGAGCTAAAATAAAATCACAACTTGATGAAGCATTCAAGAAGGTAGACTTTCTCATAGCTCCAACCATGCCTATCTTGCCATTTAAGATAGGGGAAAAAATCGATGATCCGCTGACGCTTTACCTATTGGATATCAACACTATTACTGCTAATCTCTCCGGAATCCCTGCCATTTCTGTTCCTTTTGATATCTCAAGCTCAGGGTTTCCTATCGGAATTCAACTTCTTGCAAACACATTACAAGAAAAAGAACTGCTGCAAGCAGCATATGCCTTGCAAGAAACTACAAATCTTCCAGAGGTTCCAATTTGACAAAAATAGGATTAGAAATTCACTGCCAGCTAACAAAACTCGAAAGTAAACTCTTCTGTAAATGTAAGGCAGATTACAGAAATCATCCTCCAAATTCTAACATATGCCCAATTTGTGTCGGTCTGCCTGGGTCTTTACCAATGTTAAACAAAAAAGCGGTTGAAAAGGCAGCCATGATATCGCTGGCATTGGGATGTAAGATTCCAGAAAAAATCAGTTTCTTCAGAAAGAACTACTTTTACCCAGATTTGCCAAAGAATTTTCAGATAACCCAGTACAATGCATACGGACCAACGAGTATCGGTTCTGAAGGAAGAGTCGAGATACAAAACAATGAAATTAGAATAAGACGAATCCAGCTTGAAGAGGATCCAGGTAGGCTGATTTACGAGGGAAGTTCAGAAAAGACTCTGATTACGTTAGTAGATTATAACAGAGCCGGAACTCCACTTGTCGAAATAGTAACAGAGCCGGATTTTGAGACTCCAAAACAAGTTAGAATTTTTCTAAATGTTCTGTCAGACCTCGTTGAGAACATTGGAGTATCAGATCCATACCTTGAAGGAGCATTAAGAGTGGATGGAAACATTTCAGTAGGAGATGGAAATAGAGTTGAAATAAAGAATGTTGGCTCGTTTAGAGATATCGAGAAAGCGCTTCATTTTGAGATTACAAGGCAGCAGAGCCTCCTTGGCAGGAATATTCCAGTTCAAGGAGAAACGAGGCATTGGGATGAAGCAAGAAAGATCACAGTGTCATCTAGATCAAAGGAAGAAGAGCAGGATTATAGATATATACCAGAGGTAGACATTCCGGTCGTTATCATTGATGCAATCACAATTGCAACGCTGCAAAGGCAGATGCCAGAAAGCATTGTTGCAAGAAAGGAAAGCTATGTCAAAAAATATGGAATTTCTACTCAAGTAGCAGATGTATTAGCTTCAGACAAATTTTACTCGGATCTTTTTGAAAAGGCTCACAATGAGGCAAACGCAAAAGAGGTCGCAAATATCATTACCACTGATTTGATGGGATTTGCTGATACGAGGGAGAAAAAAATTGAATTAAAACTCACAGCCAAACACCTCTCCGATCTTGTTGATGCAATTATGAGCAACAAAATAACCCGAAACTCAGGCAAGATTGCTTTGCAAGAAATAGTAAAAACAGGCAAGTCTCTCTCTGAAGTCATTTCAAGTCTTGATTTGGGTCATGTAAAAGATGAAGGATCTCTTGAAAAAATAATCGATGAGGTATTTAAAGAGGAACAGAAGGCTGTGTCTGAAGCAAAACAAAATGATGATGCTGTAAACTATCTAGTCGGAAAGGTAATGAGAAAGACAAAGGGAAAAGCTGATCCATCTACCACAATTGAGATTGTAAGAAAAAAGTTATCTTCATAGAATGGCGTGTCTTTATCTAATAAATTCTCTATGGAGCCATGCATGTCTTTTTACGTAAAGAAAGATGCCCAAAGAAGCTGTCAGTACGGTGAAAGTTAGCGGGCCAAATTCTGGAACTATTTGGGTTCCTATAACCTCTATTTGCTTGGTATGAGAAGAAAATGACATGGTAAGTGTTCTTGCGGTGTCAGATTTTGATTCCAAGAATGTAATGGCCATTCCATCTTCTTGAACCACAAACTGACTGTCATTGGCATCGGTCCTTGCATCTATTAAGGTCCTAGGAAAGGAAATTGTCAGACTTCCATTTCCACTAGCATCTATAGATATCACTAGTAACTTGGCATCTATGTTGGGTGTTATAGAGATGATCGTACCATTTGTTATCGTGTATGTTGCATTGTAACTGGAACCTTGGATTTGTACAGGATACAAGTGGTAGCCAGTGAACTCAAACAATGTTTTTGCAGTCCTATCCTTGCTTCCGTATGTTGTATCAATCTCATATGTTCCTGCAGCAGTCCAAAGACTGCCGCCGGCTGTTGCCTCAGTTGAATATTTATTATCTGAATCAACAGTTGCTTGGCCCAGCCAAACGATGTTCTGATTGGGGTCTCTTATGAAGATAGAAATTGGAACATTGAGTTGATCCTTTACCATTCCAGAAATTATGATCTTGTCACCATCAGAGTAGGATGACTTGTCTGTCATGACAGTAATTGGCATCAAGGAAGATGTGACATTTGAGTCAGAAGATTGGCCAAAAACTGGTAGACATGACATAGTCGCAAGTGTTAGGATGAATCCTGCATTAATTGAGCTAACCTTCAACAATTCAATGTTGGTAAATTGGTATTTAAGAACTTCAGTCAGATGGCATATCAATTAGTCCTGCATAGGAGGAGTAAAATCGTTATACAAAAGTCGAAAGGCATTTCTGATTAACAAAAAGACATACATGCTTTGTACAACTCCAAGTAACTGGTTGGCCAATGTAGAATAAATTGATGAACTAAGTTTACAAGGGATCCTCATTCAAAGACTATCCCTCGGATGCAGATTTTCCACCATCTACATTCAAGATTGCTCCAGAAATCCAGCTTGCTTCGTCTGATGCAAGATAAACTGCCGCATTTGCAATGTCTGCCGGTTCTCCTATTCTGTTAAGTGGCTGTCTGTCTTCCAATATCTTTCTTGCTTCTGGATACTCAAGATATTGCTTTATCATTCCGGCATTAACAATACCAGGATTTATGCAATTACAGCGAATGTTTCTTCGTGCGTATTCAACTGCAAGTCCCTTGGTAAACATGTTTATTGCTGCTTTAGTTGTGCAATATACCGTCAAGTGAACCTTTGGTATGGCTCTCTCGCTTGAGATGGAACCTATGTTGATAATAGAACCACTCTTGTTTTCCAGCATCTTTGCCAGAACATACTTTGTAATCTTGAAGGTACCAAGCAAGTTGGTGTTAACTAAATGCATCCAATCTGATTCTGACATTTCATGGAAGTGAATGGGATCGTTAATTACGCCAGCATTGTTTACAAGAATGTCTATCTTGCCATAATGATCTGTAATCTGGTTGACAGTCTGAATAACCTGAGATTCGTTTGTAATATCACAAGAAATGGCCACCGTACGTGATGAATAATCCTCTATTTTGGATCTGGCCTTCTCAAGCTTTTCACGGTTTCTCCCGATTAAGACAACATTTGCACCTTCTTGTACGAATGTTTTTGATATTTCTATGCCAATCTCACTTGATGCGCCAGTCACAATAGCGACTTTATCTTTTAATCGCACACGATACTTTCAAAACTATCCTATATGAACATATAACGCGCTGAAGATTTTGGTAAATATTTACAAGTATTTACCTAAACATTTTCGCAAGGACACTTTATTCTGCCAAATTTTCTAAAATAATTATCTGAGCTTATAATTTTGTATTTGCGAACTATCTTTCAGCAGAGTTTTGAGCAAACACGGGAGCAATTTTGTAGGAGATAATGATTCTTAACAGCAGGATAAGATAAGGACTTCGAAGTTTCTAGTTTTATTTTATGAGTTTTTGAATTTCTTGGGTTACCAGTGGCAAGAAGGCACCTACGTCGGTGACTATGCCTAATGCCTGCCATGTCCCTCTATCCATAAGTTTTGTTACTGTTGGCTGATTGATATCTACCACAATTACTTTGACATCTGCGGGAAGCATGTTCCCGGTTGCGATCGAGTGCAACATGGTAGCAATCATTATGACCATCTTGGCATCTTTGAGAACCTCTTTGTACTTTCTTTGTGCTATTGTCATGTCAGTCAGTACGTCAGGAAGCGGACCATCGTCTCGTAGTGAGCCAGCAAGTACGAATGGCACATTTTTCCTTACACATTCATACATGATTCCTTTTGTGAGCATCCTTTTTTGTACCATTTTTGAAATTGAACCAGCTTTGAATACAGAATTTATGGCCTGCATGTGATTCCTATGGCCACGTATTGCAAGGGTTCCATCACGAACATTCATTCCAAGTGATGTACCAAGCGTGGAATATTCTATATCATGAACGGCAAGAGCGTTTCCGGCTAGAACTGCATCTATAAATCCAAACTTTATCAGAGTAGCAATGGAATCGGATGCACCCGTATGAACGATGGCAGGTCCTCCAACAAGAACAATTTTTCCACCCTGTTTTTTTGTTTTGTAAATGTCTTGTGCTACCTTTCTTGCAATATGTTGAGTAGGTCTTTCACTTGAGCTACCACTTCCCATGAATTGGAATAGATTGACACCCTCTCTTGGTCGCTCGGGAGGAGTAACTCGTATCCCTCGCTCTCCAACTACAATCGTATCTCCTTTCTTTACTTGCCTAATAGGTGTACAAAATGCCCTGTTTGATTTTACCACCACGCATTTGTCCATCATCATGTTTTCTACCTTGACCCATTTAGCTTTGTAGAAAACCTCTGTGTGATTGTTAGTTGTACTGTAAAAATCGTCCGGCATTACCATGTCCTTTGGTGCCGGTTTGAGAGCAATCTGCTGTTGAATTTTTGAGGTTGCACCTTCTCTATATACTGCTTCCAGAATTTGGTTGAGATGCTGTTGCGATTTTCCCTGAATGATAATCTTGGCATAGCTTTCATCCTTCTTACGTTTCCCTACTGTGAACTCTTGTACTTGAAATTCACCATTAAGATCCATTATAATATCAAAAATTTTCGTTAGTATCAGAGAATCAATGAGATGTCCTTTTACCTCAATTTCATGCTCAAATTTCTTGGCCATTTCCTGAGATGAGTAATAGTGCTAATTTAACCTTTAAAGTATATTTTTGATGCAAATAGTAAGGAAGATGTTAATTTTTAATAACCACGATTTTGAAGTTGAGTTTGAACCGAAAATATTTTGTGCTCGTAGTAATTGTCATCGCTGTAGATCTAATTTTTATGTGTGCCAATTATTTTGGGTCGTAAACGGTAATGCAAACTAATCCTAATACAAGCTGTGCGAAGAGAAATGTCTTGGACGAAGTCTGCAGACAATCAAATTCGTTGTATTTTGGACCCGTGAAAACGCAACGAGAATTGTTCATGGTATGAAGCAAAACACTACGATTATCAATTCAAATTAAGTTGAAGAATTGTATAAGAAATTGAGGATCAGAGAAAAACACCAGGCACGTAAATGGAATACTTGTGATCGAAATAATATCAAAGGATCAAAAGATCCTAATATTGTACTTCCAAAATGTTAAGTGCCAAATTCATGACTAAAGTGAACTTTGTTCATCATGACCTAAATATTCCTGATTTTTGAATATGCGATAGGCGAGAACGCAATAGTCGTCTTCAGGGACGCTTTGTCGCTTGGACACACAACCCCGTCTGAGAGCGTTCTCGTCTTCTTTTGTTTGACCTAACTCTTGACTCAAACGGGTAGAGATACCTGACCAAGGTATTCGATGATGCTATGATCTTGTAGCATCTTGACGATGGCGTCTTTGCGTTCCGCGCTAAGACCCCTTACAATTGCTTTTGATATTCCATTCTTGTCACAAAGAACTATCATATATCCACTAACATCAGTTAGAACATATCCACCTGCATCGTTCAGCACGGCGTAGAGATTTTCTTCACCTACAGGCTCCCAGATATCGTCTCTATTGTCTCTGAGAGCTAATGCTGGCATTGCTTGCCCGTTTGATACCTTGTTTAGATACTCGCGCGCTTCCTTGACGCGTTTTTCTCCTATCTTTAGTGCAGCAAAATATTGCATAACGAAAACAAACTCATTCCTACTTATAGTATATTGCATCAAGCATATCCAAAAGTTCTTTTGATTTCATGTCTCTTCGAGCAGATTCGACAAAATTATTCAGTTTCTCCTTTGAAAAACCCTCTGATGAATATTTTATGGCCTGAACTGCCATTTCTAGCCTATCGATCTCATGCAATAGCGATGCTTCCTTAGAATTTTGTTGCATATACTCGTTCCACACCTGTGTGTATTCATATGCAAGTTT
The DNA here is from genome assembly GCA_001920395.1 of Thaumarchaeota archaeon 13_1_20CM_2_39_20. Lineage (GTDB taxonomy): Archaea > Thermoproteota > Nitrososphaeria > Nitrososphaerales > Nitrosopumilaceae > Nitrosotalea. The sequence continues at coordinate 7,059 of MNJS01000013.1, read as the reverse complement.
CGAAGGTAGTTTAGAGAGGATTTTTTCCATGGCATCATTTTCAGTCGTTTTTTTATTTTCCTTTGAAATTTCTTCTGGCATAAAGTCCCCTGTTATGGATTCAGCCAAGTCATGCAAGAGGGCCATCCTAAGAATTTTTTCAGTATTCAATCCAATTGTATCAGAGAACACCATGGCCATTATGGCTGTTCCATATGAATGATCAGCAACAGACTCGGGGTGTTCAATTCCAACTTTTTGCTTCCAACCTTTTCTAGGGACTTTCTTGAGCTGAGATACAATAAAGAAGAAGTCAAACAACATTAGACTGTATTACAAACAGCTTGTTTTAATCCTTGGGTGGCTTTATTCTAAAGAAGATTATAACATAATGCGAACAAGATAAAAATGACGAGACTCTCGAATACATGTTGGTAAAAATTTATACGAAAACAGGTGATAATGGAACCACAGGGCTAATTGGAGGTAAACGAATCAAGAAATCAAGTTCGCGTATTGCTGCTTATGGCACAATCGACGAATTGAATGCTGTAATAGGCTTGATTCTGTCGGCAAAGCTGGATTCTGATATTCATGATTTATTGATACAGATACAAAATGACCTATTTCTTGTAGGTGCAGATCTTGCAAACCCAAGTCTTGACAACAACATCAATCGAGTAATACCTAGTATGATTGCTTTTCTTGAAAAACAAATAGATGGGTTAGAAAATGATCTGCCTACGATAAACTACTTTATACTGCCAGGCGGGGATCTAGTTGCGTCACAGGTACATCTAGCTAGGGCTATATGTAGAAGGGCCGAAACACATATTGTCGAACTCGCGGATATTAATGCGATAAACAAGAATTGTCAGATTTACATCAATAGGTTATCTGATCTACTTTTTGTTATTGCCCGAGTGATAAATAAAAGAAAAAAGATCAAAGACATACCTTGGAAAAAATAAGAGACACACTTTAATTCCCCCAAAATTGGATATTCGGATGTGCCACCGTAGCTCAGCCCGGGAGAGCACTCGGCTGAAGACCGAGCTGTCGCGCGTTCAAGTCCCGCCGGTGGCACTACAACTCTTACATAGAACACGGGATCTGTTGAACTTTAGACGATTCACATTTTGCTTTTCGTGCAGTTCTATAGTTTACTCATATGTTTGCGATATTGAAATGCCAAGGTATTTACTATCAGAAGTCCTTGGAGGGCATATCAACCTATGATCAAGATTACCGCATTATAAAGTGGTAGATATTTCAAGTGCGATGGCTCCTATGAATTTTGGTAGCCAATTGGTATTCCAAATAAGCCAATTGTTGATACGGTACCTAAAACGATTATAGCGGCTTTCTGTGAAGCATGCATTGTATTATACCATCTATTCAATTCTTAAAAATAACTGCTATTCTTAGATTCTGATGTTCTAAAATGATCTTACATATGGATGATAAAATTGATAACCACTCTAAGAGTATGACGTATCGCTCTCGTAAGAGAATCTACATTGATCATAATGAAAAAATAGAGTTTGAAATTGTAATTTCGTATAGTAATTAGCTATGGCTTATTTTGTGGCATTAAATCTGCGGAAAACGACTTTCTTAAAATAGACTTTTGTTTATTAATGCCTCTTAAGACAAGTTTAAAAGCACGATGCACATTGATGGTTAATCGTCGTCATGGCAAAGCAAAAGAAAAAAGGTCCAAAGAAAGCTTCAAAGAAAGAAGGAAAGAAAAAGGAAACATCAAAGGGAAAGTCAAAGGAGAAGACTAGGCTCAAAGAGGACGTTGTCCAAGAAGACAGTGGAATAATTGTTGTAGAAGATGAGACCACAACTGACAAAGAAGCAGAGCTTGAGGCAAGAAAGGCCTATCTGGAAGAAGCGCGTTCACAAGAAGCAAGCGAAGACTAGATTTTAGATTGATCATCGGCCAATTTTTCATAAACACTTATTCATATCCAAGTCATTAGATTGTCATTGAGGGCTCTCTGTCTTATCACAGTTAAAGCGGGCAAAGTAGATAATGTGGTTAAGATATTGCAAAAGATACGTAAGACAGTAAGAGAGGTGATGGTTGTTACTGGGAGAGCTGATGTTGTGGTCGTACTACAAGGGACAATTGATGAAATAAATAACATGGTAATAGATTTCAAGAAAATAAAAGAAATTGTTTCTACAGAAACGCTTATCGAAGTGGAGGTGGACTTGGGTTGGTCAAAGCCGTAGTTCTAGTGAAATCACCCAAGAAGCTTATTGCAGCTAGGTTGCGAAGGGTAAAATATGTTTATGATTCATTTGCTGTAAGCGGTCAATTCGATGCCATAGCGTTAATTGATGTAAACGAGCTATCAGAGATAAAGGACGTGACCACAGAGATTCAGAACATAAGAGGGGTAGAACGAACAGAAACCCTAGTCCAAGTCGTATAGCATAATGGTTTTAACATCGGAGTTTTTAGATTTAATATGAATATTAGGCATCTTGGAAGCGTAATAATTGCCGTCTCGAATCTGGAAAAGTCCGTACAATTCTATCATGATATAATAGGATTGCCCATAAAGCAGAAGAGGGGCAAATGGGTTGAGCTGGCAAAAGAAGGAGCTACCGTAATACTTCATTCTGCTAGCAAAGCAATTAACACAGGAACCTCTATTGAGAACGGTATTGTAATTGGATTGGTTGTTGGAGATATAGAATCTGCAGTACAGGAACTCAAATCAAAAAATATAGCAATATACAGAGATGTCGTCTCTCAGAAGGCAGGCAAAAACTGTATTGTATTGGACCCTGACAAATACATGGTTTCACTCTTTGAACCATCAGCAGATGGTGGACCACAACAAGCACGCGGCTTCCATGGGTTTGCCCCAGTTTAAATTACTTTTTTAATTTTACTAATAGTTTTTGTAATTACTTTTGGAGTCATATTTTTGCTTACAGATATGTAGTAAGTTCCTTCATCTCTTTGGAAAGAAATGATAGTAACTTTATCGTGTCTAAAGATGACATAGTCCATGTTTCCAAGTGCATGGCTTGCCTTTTTTCTCATCAAAAGAAGTATTGATGTAAAAAAAAACTCGTTTCTTGCCGCTTCATCTGATAGTATGGCAGTCATTCCAGACCTTATGATTCCAGTTAACGTTCTACCATAATCATTAATTAGTCCGACATATCTAATTGATCTTGATATTGCGAGGATTTTTTGGCATCGCTTCCTGTGCTGAGAAATTTGTTCAGCCCATCTTTGTCTTGATGTCTTTTCCACAGGAAATGTAAGGAGTTGTTGCTTTATAAAGTTGGATTTATTTTTTCTTCTCTTTGTTAAGGTGCAATTTCATCGTACTGTTTTCTTTCGCTAGTTTTTCATTTTCTTGTATTACTTCAGATGTTTGTGTATTCATATGCATTGGATGACCTGGCATAAATCTATCTGGAGTCAGATTGAAAAGGCCACCAGCGTATTGCTGAAATGCAGAATGATGATCAGACAATCTTGCTATCAACGTATTAGCATCATTTACAATGTCGTCCTTGATTCTGTTGACATTGGATATCCCAAGTGGTGGGCTGGCTCTTGGAGGTAATCTTGGGAACGCAAATGGTGAATTTATCATATCTCCATGTTGCCCATAAAAATCCAGTAATCTCTTCATATCAAAATACCACATTAAGAATCTGGTCTCTGGCCCCTATTTCATTATTACGCACAATCTAATTCATTAGATATAGGAGCATGTCAAACGACAGTCATTTTTTATCAAATTGAATTGATCGCAGATCCTTATAGAATGCCTTGATCGACACCAAATTAATGTCAAAAACAGCATCAATGCATTGTATAAAGTGTAAGAAAAATATTGTTACAACTGATTTATACAAAATTGTAATGTATGTTATTGGCGAAAAGTTTACAGATCATCACTACGAGCACATAGAATGCCCAGACAAATTTACTGTCTAGAAACGCATAGCGTAAACACCATAGAGTCTACCAGTTTCTCTGTCATGATAATTCCATTGATTTCCGTGCCACTCGGCACTCTCGAACAGTTCTTTTAATGCCGGATGAAGTTTTTCGTATACGTCCTCTCCAATTAGAATTTGATTAGGTCTTGCAAGGGCAGTAATCTTTGCAGCTATACTCACTGCTGGACCTAGAATATCTATATGGGATCGAATTTGATCTGATCCATATCTTACTATGACGTTCTGTCCAAAATCCATTCCTATCTTAACTCTTAATTCTGGATATTCGTACTGGCTGAGAATGGGATTGATCCCCCGTTCGATTACCTCGATCATAGTTTTTGCGCAATTTACTGCGCTATCAGCCACCACTAAAGGATTTTCTTCAGCTATGAAATATCCTATCACGGCATCTCCTACGTATTTTAGGACATATCCTCCGTGGTGTCTGATCACAAATCTCATCTCTTGTGAAAATGAAGTGATTATAATGCCAAGTTTTTCAGGCGGAAGCAATAGCGCCATATCGGTAGAACCAACAAGATCCACAAACATCACTATCATGTGCATTTTTTGAGCCACGTGTTCACGCAGAAACTTGTCAGACTCGTTTACTGAATAGTCATACTCATAGCCTTTCTTGAGCGAACTCCAGACTCTCTTCTGAGTTTCCTTTATCAGGCTTTCAGTATCTAAGGTTCCAGCCGTTTTGCCTCCGCTAAGCATCATGTCAACTATACTGTTTATAGGCATTGAATCTTCTACTTTTCCTGGTTCTTTACTCATTTCCTTTCATTCCAGTGGAAAATTGACGCCGCACACAGGACATTGGCCTCTTTCCCCCTTGTATTTTATATCAAAGTATTGTATGATTTCCACGTTACAATTCCAGCAAATTATCTTCTTTAATGAGGGCTTGGCCATCTTCCCTTTACCTGAATAAAACTTGCTCTTTATTAGTATTTAAAGTACATATCAGATTTATTTAAGAGGTGCGAGGAAGGAGCGTGCAAATCCCATCAAATAATCCTGATCCTTTCATAAGATCTATGACCGAAAAGGGCGAGAAAGTGCGTGAACTCTTCCTAGTGCATATAAAGGCTGCAACAAAAAAGGGTTCGCTCAAAGTAATGTTAGGCGATGGAACCGTTTCAGACCAAGAGTCATTTGATCCTTCACATGTGAGACAATTCTACGATTGCATTCTAAGAAATCTTCTTAACTGGAAGAGCGAGGGCGTATCCGTAACAATTGATCAGGATCTTAGACGAATCTTTATTAAATTAGAAACAAAAGAAGACAATTATCTACTATCTTGTAATATGTCACTTCAATATCACTCACTATTATTTTACAAACTTGATCACCGGGTTATCGAAATCCAAAAAGAGCTTTCAGAAATTACTGATAAGATAAAAGAACTTCAAGGTAAGACCACTCCACAAAGCGACGGGATAATAAAAGAAACGCTTAGGCAGAAGGGATTTGAAAACATGGATCATCAGAAGCTCTTCGAAATATTCTTTGAGCATGATGACCTGACCCAAGAACTTGTTAAATCATTGAATTCGAGTCAATCTGAGATTACTCGTCTGGCCAAAAGGCGAGATGATCTTTTCAAGACACTTGACAGTATGCTGATTGAAATCTATCATACCACTCCAGTCTTAATTGACGAAGCCAGAATGATTACAGCTGAAGAGGGATGTGTTTGCAATTTTAATTTGGAGTACGAGAAAAATAACTCCCGAAACGGAAACATCAACCCATCAAGAATACCAAGTAATGCAAAAGATAATTTATTGGGGCACATGCATGATATTATAAAAGCTCTGAAAATTTAAAAAATTGTTTATATTCTGGTGTTTTTTATATATTGATACTTTTAGTCAGGGGGTCATGGAACTGGATGCAAGGTGTCAGACAGTAATGGGGAGTTGACACCAAGCGACCCCTTGACTTAGATCTGCTTTCTTGTTAGGATGCTATTTAGCCTTTTCCGGATCCTTGAAAATACTGTAAAATAACAAACGTACTATGTATTTTTTAGTCAAATTCCAATTGTAAAATCAAAAATACGTATGGTTTTTCGAGATTGATCTATTCAATAAGCCAAATATACCGTAATAGAACTGGAAACTCTATTGAACGTAACTTTTGATGATATACTCAAGTCGCAAAAGATCCAGAGGAATGTAATTAGAAGAACACCAATGGAGATTTCCAGAACTTTTAGTCAAATGACGGGTTCCAAGGTTTATCTGAAATCAGAATGTCTTCAAAAGACTGGGTCGTTTAAGGTACGCGGAGCTTATGTAAAGATCTCTACGTTGTCAAGAGACGAAAAGAAGAAAGGAGTTATTGCTGCATCTGCAGGAAATCATGCACAAGGAGTAGCATTTGCATCTTCTCTGGAAAAGATACCATGTACGATCGTCATGCCTGTTACTGCTTCTCCAGCAAAAGTTGCTGCAACAAGATCCTACGGCGCCAATGTGGTCCTTGAGGGATCAATCTATGACGAGTCATGGTCCAAAGCTGTTAGTATATCTCAAACAACAGGAGCCCAAATCATACATGCATTCGACGATGAGAAAGTGATTGCAGCGCAAGGAGTAATTGGACTTGAGATCATGCAGGATCTTCAAGATGTTGATGAGATCTACCTACCAATAGGTGGCGGAGGACTTGCCGCTGGAGTATTACGTGCAGTAAAGGCCAAGAAACGTAGCGTCAAAGTAATCGGTGTCCAATCTTCTGGTTTTCCAGCAATGAAAAAGTCATTTGATACAGGAAGGTTGCAATCTGTTCCAGGTGAGAGAACAATAGCAGATGGCATATCTGTAAAGAAGCCTGGAGAGTTTACATTCAAGATCATCAATGAACTAATTGATGACATAGTACTGGTTGATGATTCCCAAATTGTCAAAGCTATGTTTCTTCTCATGGAAAGGACAAAAATGGTAGTTGAACCTGCGGGTGCTGCGAGTCTTGCATATTTGCTTGAGAAGAAACAACAAAAAGGAAAAAAGATAGTACCAATTCTGTCAGGTGGGAATGTCGACATGTACCTGTTAGGTCAAATAGTTGCAAAAG
>MNJS01000049.1 GCA_001920395.1 Thaumarchaeota archaeon 13_1_20CM_2_39_20 | reverse complement strand
TTTTCCGTACTCCATTAAGAAATGACCTAATTCGCAAAGCGTATATTCATTTGGAGTCTCACAAGTTTCAAAGACAGGGGAGATATCCAAACGCAGGTATGGACGTAGTAGCAGAATCAAATAGTCCACCCACTGGTCACGGTCAAGCAAGAGTTGCACGAATGAGAGGCGGTGGTGGAGGAAGACAAGGGCAAGGTGGTGGAGTAGCAATGGTGAGAAAAGGCAGACAAGCTCATCCACCTACGGCAGAGAAGGTTATCTACAAAACACTAAACAAAAAAGAAAATAAACTTGCATTATGTTCCGCGATAGCGGCTACGGTATCTCATGATCTTGTAAAGCTGCGAGGGCATAAAGTCGAAAAAATTGAATCACTCCCTGTGGTTGTATCTGACCAAATTGAGTCGGTATCAAAATCAAAGGAACTTTTAAAGATTTTTGACACTTTAAATTTATCACAGGATGTTAAGCGGCTAGAAAATCGCCAAAAACGGCGCTCAGGAAAACCAATGTTACGTGGAAGAAAAACAAAGATAGGAAAAAGCATTCTACTTGTTGTACAAGATTCCAAAAATCTTTCTAAGGCATGTGGTTCCTTAATGGGTGTAGACGTAGTTGACGCAAAGAGTCTAAGTGTACTTGACTTGGCTCCAGGCGCCAAACCAATACGGTTGACGGTATTTTCAAAAGGTTCTATTGAAGAGCTAGGAAGGATGAAATCTCCTCATCTTGAACTTATGGTGACTGCACGATGAATATAGAAGAGGCAACCCACATTGTACTCAAACCATACGTGACAGAAAAAACATTCTCGTTGGTAGAAAATGAAAAGAGAATTTGTTTTCTGGTCAAAGAAGAGTCATCCAAGCCAAAAATAATGGAAGCAGTCAAAGCTCTGTATAATGAAACACCGATAGGTGTAAACGTGTGCAGAACGGTTTATGGAAAGAAGGCCTTTGTGAAATTCGAAACTGTGGAGAAGGCAAGAGATCTTGCTACAAAGATAGGAATGCTATAATATGGTCTGTCGTCAACTTTCTAAAGTAAAGGTGCAAACATATGGTTAAAGAATTCAAATACAGGGGTATCCAGATAGATGAATTACAAAATCTGTCATTGGAGAAACTATTCGTGCTTCTCCCTTCCAGAGCTAGGCGATCACTTACGAGGGGAATTACTGATAACAAAAGAAAATTACTCGAGGAAACAAAGCTCGCAAAGGCAGGAAAGATAAACACCCCAATCAAAACACACCTGCGTGATGTAATAATTCTGCCTTATATGGTTGGTGTAACAATTCAGGTTTTTGCCGGAAAGGAATTTCGCCCTATTGTAATCAAGCCAGAAATGGTAGGCCACTACCTTGGAGAATTTGCACTAACTAACAAAAGAGTTGTTCATGGAGCGCCCGGAGTAGGAGCATCTAGGTCTAGCTTGTACGTGCCTTTAAAATGATTTTTATGCAATTCAAATATGCCTTTCAAAATTATGATAAAACAAGACATGTCCGTGCAGCACTTCGTGAAAAAGCAATTTCACATAAACATGCTCGAGAAATCGCGGTCGCCATAAAAGACATGTCTATCGAATCGGCACGGAGCTACCTGCAGTCTGTCATCAACTTGGAACGTGCAATTCCATTTAGAAGATACAACAATGAGGTAGGCCATAAACCCGACACAGGTGTGATGGCGGGGAGATACCCAAGAAAAGCGGCGGCAGAATTTGTAAAACTACTCGATAATTTAGAATCAAATGCAGAATACCGTGGCATGGATCTTGATAGACTTAAGATAATTAATGCGACAGTACACAAAGGCAGAAAAATTGAGCGGTTCACTCCCCGTGCTATGGGAAGAGCCACGCCCAAAATAGATATCCTTACACATGTGGAGCTTGTAGCACAGGAAATTTGATATGTCATCAGTAAAGAACGTGATACAAGACAGCTATAAACTGATGCTTTTGAAAGACTATCTGAGAGAAGCAATTAAAGAGGCAGGTTTTTCCGATGTGGAAATTCAAAAAACTCCGACAGGGACAAGAGTTGGATTGCATGTAACAAGGCCAGGAATTGTCATAGGAAGAAAAGGTAGCGGCATTCGTGATCTTACAAAAGTTTTGGAAAAGGACTTTGGACTCAAAAACCCACAAATTTCTGTAATTGAGATAACAAGACCAGAACTTGAGCCAAGCGTCATGTGTAATAGAATGGCACAGCATATTGCCAGAGGTACAGCATTTAGGCGCGCCGTCATGTGGACACTTCAAACAATAATGGATACAGGTGCAATGGGCGTTCAAATTACAATTTCGGGCAAGCTTCGGGGAGAACGTTCAGGGTTTGAAAAACATAGTAAGGGAATCTTACCACGTGCCGGATATCAGGCTGGTGTGATTGTAGCAGAGGATGTGGTGCATGTCGAAACAAAGATGGGTCTTATTGGTATAAGAATAAGAATCGCAAGAAAGGAAAAGTTTGTTCCAGAATTTGAATTAAAGGCAGTGAAGAAAGAATCAAAACAAAAGCCAAAAGCCAAAGAAGAAGAGAAGGAAATTGAAATTGTGGAGGAAGCACAGATTGATAGGACAAAGCCACGTACAGAAAGTGAAGAAATCGAAAGAGAAGAGGAGCTTATCAAGGAAGTCGAAACATATGAAGATGTTGAGGAGGAGTTAAAGTAATGTCAAGATTGAAGATGAAAACAATAAGGGAGTTGAACGCAACGGATCTAAAGGACAGACTTGACCAGTTACGCTCTGAACTGACAAAACTGAGAATTGAATCATCAAAAGGTACTTTACGAAAGGACAGCGGCAAAGTAAAGCCTCTAAGAAGAGATATCGCAAGAGTATTAACTAGATTAAACGAGTTGAGAAAATGATAACGATGGAAAACATTTCATTCCATGAGCTAATTGGATTAAACATTGAAATTGTGGAATCTAGTAATAAACAATTGGTTGGTTTTGCTGGAAAAATTATTGATGAAACAAAATCTATGTTTATATTAAACACTGAGCATGGTGTCAAAAAGGTTCCGAAAGAAACAGCAGATTGGAAATTTAATTTCAACGGCTACCATGCAATAGTAAAGGGTTCTGCGCTTACAAGGAGACCATATGAAAGGATAGGAGCGAAACTATGACAAAAAACATCGGTCTTCAAGTATCAGTGCCAAAGTCAGAATGTGATGATGAGTTATGCCCATTTCATGGTGCTCTAAGTGTGCGAGGAAAGCTTGTTCAAGGAAAGATAGTTAGCGCCAAAGCTCCCAGAATGGTAGTGATACAGCAGGAGTTTCCAAGAATTGTTAGGAAATACAAGAGATACGCACGCAGTCAAAGCAAAATACATGCTCATAGACCTCCTTGCATAGATGTAAAAGAAGGTGATGTTGTTCTTACTGCAGAATGCAGACCAATTTCTAAAAGCGTTTCATCTGTAGTGGTAGAGGTCATATCATAATGGCAGCAACAAAGAGTCGCGCAGTTTCGGCAAAGGGAGTGCAGGAATTCAGGCCTTATGTAACAAGACCACTTCCTCTTGGTGCGCAAGTAGTTTGCGCTGACAATACTGGCGCCAAGGTGTTAGAAATAGTAATGGTACAAAAAACCAAAACCAGAGTTTCCCGTTATCCATCTGCAGCTGTTGGTGACTTTGTTAACGTTGTTGTTAAAAAGGGCCCGGGTGAACTCAGAGGGCAAATATTTGGTGCTGTGATTATACGACAAAAATATCCTGTCAGACGGTTGAGCGGAGTACGAATTACATTTGAAGATAACGCAGCTGTTCTTGTTACTCCTGAAGGTGAAATCAAAGGAACCGAAATCAAAGGTCCTGTAGCCGCTGAAGCATCTGAAAAGTGGCCAAGAATAGCAAACTTGGCATCGATGGTGGTATAAAATGAAGCCTACAATAATCAGGAACAGAATGATATTCATGGCACCACTTCACTTTATCAGCAAGCAGCTTGGGGCACCATTATCAAAAGAACTTCAGGGAAAATATAAGAGAGGAAATGCTCGTGTGATAGAAGGTGACACTGTAAAGGTTTTACGCGGAGAGTTTAAGGGAATAGAAGGTAAGGTTACCCATGTGTCCACGCAAAAAAGAGGAGTCGCAATAGAAGGAATCAAGCGTGAAAAACTCAAGGGAGGAAATGTGGATATTTACATTCATCCATCAAATGTAATGATAACAGCGTTAAATCTCGAAGATAAATGGAGGCAAAATAATCTAGAGGGGCAAAAGACAAAAACTTCCAAATCTCCACAATCACAGGAGCAACAAGAACCTGTAAAAGCAGAGAAGCCAAAAGAACAGAAAGAAATTCCGGAGGAAAAAGAAAGGAAAGAAACCAAAAAGGAAATTCTAGGCAAGGGTAAGAAGGTAAAGAACGAGGAGACTAAGCAAAAGCCAAACAACAAGACTAAAACAAACGACAAAACCAGTAAAAAGGGAAAATCTGCAAAACCCAAGAAGGTTGATAAATAATGGTAAGCATAGCAGGAAGTAAGAAATTAAAACGACAAATGGCCCCAATCTTCTGGGGTATCACCAGAAAAGACAAAAGATTTGTAATAACAGTGAAACCTGGCGGTCACAAGAAAAGTCTGTCTATTCCAACGGCTGTATTTGTCCGTGACACATTGAAGCTCGTATATACATTACGAGAGGCAAAATCGGTTGTATATGGCGGTAAGATAAAGATAGATGGGGTAGTCCGTAAGTCAATTCATCACGGGATCGGCCTGATGGATGTGGTCGAGATGGAAGGAGTACCTCACATATACAGGCTTGTCCCAAAAGACTTGGCTGTGTTGAAACCAATTAAAATAAACGAATCCGAAAAAACCAAAAAATTGCTGAAAGTCACCAAGAAAGTTACAATTAAAGATAAAAAAATGCAAATTGGATTTCATGACGGCCGCGTCGTGATTTCTGATATAAAGGTTAACATAGGAGATACTTGTGTCATGGAAATTCCTGAAGCTAAAATCCTTGACATTATAAAGCTGGAAAAAGGCGCTCAAGTAATTGTTACTAGCGGTGTGAACGTTGGTAGAATGGGCAAAGTGGTTGAGATAAGAGGGGGAACTTTCGTTTTGCCAAGAAGAGCTTTGGTTGATATTGGAGAAAAGCAAATTGAAATTCCCACAGATATGGTTATGGCTGTTGGAAAGGATAAAGCAGTGATACAAATACAGTGATAGATATGACTCAACAAGTGGAATCTCCAATGAAAAAAATTTCGGTCGCAAAAGTAGTTTTGAACATGGGTGTTGGCAAGTCAGGCGAACCCATAGAAAAAGCAAAACTTGCTTTACAGCAAATCGCTGGCCAACAACCATGTCCTAGGTTTGCAAGAGCAACACAAAGAGATTGGGGTGTTCATAAAGGAGAGCCGATTGGGGTTGCGGTGACACTCAGAAAAGAATCCGCAATTCAATTGATAAAGAGGCTGTTTGCAGCCAAAGGAAATCAGATTAAAGGTTCATCGTTTGATGATTTTGGTAATGTATCGTTTGGGATACGAGAGCATATAGACATTCCTGGAGTAAAATATGATCCAAGAATAGGAATTGTAGGGCTAGACGTTTCTATTTCGTTAGCCAGACCTGGTTTTAATATAAGATTTAGAAGCAAACACAAAGCAAGTGTCGGTCACCACCATAGAATAGGCGCCCAAGAAGCAAAGGAATTTCTAAACGGCAAGTTTGGTATTGAGATAGTGTAGCATGGTAAAAATTCGAGATTACAAGATTACAGGAAGAACTGTTCACAAATTCGGTAAAGGTTCAAGATGGTGTAAGAGATGTGGTGATTACAACGCTGTGATTCAAAAATATGACTTGATATTATGCCGACGATGTTTCAGAGAAGTTGCAAATTCGCTTGGATTCAGGAAATTTAGGTGATATTGATGCCAGCAACTAACATCCTTGCAAATATGTTCGTAACTCTGTATAATAGCGAGACAAGAAGAAAGGACGAATGTGTGGTCTTGCCTACTTCTAAGCTAGCAACAGAAGTGCTCAAGACATTACATAATCATAGTTACATTGGTGAATTCGAACATATAGATGACAAAAAAGGCGGAAAATTCAAAATTCAACTATTGGCCAAGATAACTAAATGTGGAGCAATCACTCCACGATTCAAGGTCACAAAGGATGGTTACGCAAAATGGGAGCAACAATATCTACCATCTTATTCGCGTGGCATGTTAATAGTAACTACTAATGAGGGAGTAATGTCTCATCACGAAGCAGAAAAGAATGGATTAGGGGGACTCTTGATAGGGTATGTCTACTAAACAAATCGACGTACACCAAGTGACAATTCCTATACCGGATCCTGTGAAAGTATCGGAAAATCACAGAATTCTCAATATAGAGGGTCCATTAGGGAAAACGAAGAAGAACTTCAAAAGAATACCTGTGGACTTTCAAGTGAGTGGAAAGAACATCATATTGAAATCACTTGGAACACGGAAGAGAGATTATGCAATCTTCAAGACGGCAGAATCTATAATCACGACTCTTATAAAAGGCGTGCAGACTGGTTATACCTACAAGATGAAAATTGTTTATGCGCACTTTCCAATTACGGTCAAAGTAAAAGATGAAGAGATCTACGTTGAGAATTTTCAGGGCGAACGTGCTGCAAGAGTCTCAAAAATATTTGGTGATGCTAAAGTGGTTACCAAAGGAGATGACGTCATAATTACAGGACCTGTTCTAACTGATGTCTCACAAACATCTGCAGCTTTGCAACAAAATACAAAAGTCAAAAATAAAGATCACAGAGTTTTTCTCGATGGAATATACCTTTTTGAAAAACACGGCGGGATAGAAAAATAACCTCAGCAAGGATTAAATCGGCTTATCCTACGAACAAGTTTGTTGCCGCCCTAGCTCAGCGTGGTAGAGCAGCTGACTGTTAATCAGCGGGTCGTCAGTCCAAGTCTGACGGGCGGCGCTAGATATTTCTAAATTCGAATTTAGAAACAATGTTTTTCCCTTCTTTGTAATCCAATTTTTAATGTGCATGCGTTTGTAAAGTATGTTTCAGAACTCGGGTTGTGAAACATGGTGAAGCGATCACATTTTGGTTCATTCTATTAGACTGTATAGATCTAATACAAATCAAAGCATTTGGAGACATGCAGGAGGTCCGCATTGGCCAGAATAAGACGCGCAAATAGATATTGCGTGGATTGTGGGGGAAGATTAGTATATTACCCACGCCTTTCGAACCCTAAGGCACCTAACGAGTATAGGGTTTTGGTTTATGCGTGTCCAGACTGCACAAAAGATTTTGATAAGCCAAAGATGTTTTCTATCAGACGAAATGTGGTAGACGAACCAATAGAAACTGTTGAAGTTGAGATAGTCCAAGCCAGGGAAAAGGTTCCAGAGATTGGTACGCCAAATCATCTTTATGAGAAAAAATAGTCATGTATGATTCGTTAAAAATAATGGTGAAAATCACGAGTCTTCCTTACTAGCGTTCTTAGATCCTGGAATTCCTAACAAGGAATTAATTGTCAGGAAAACGGGGGGTTTAGCATCTATTCATAAGAAAAAAAGAAAAACAAACTCTTACTGGGTAATGGGGGTGTTTTGATGGTTGGCTCACATATGCACGCACAAGCGCTAAACCCCCCCTAAAAATTGGTTTTTTTGAAAAAATTGGTCTATTCGTAACTTTTAGAAAATTCATGGGGGTTTAGCTCTTACGTAGAAATCATAAGCAAATATGCAAAAATCGGTATTTTGCGAATTATACTGTTGACCACGACAGATAGCGTAATTCCTATGAAGATATTTGAAACATACTCAAAAGGAATATACAACTGTTTCCAAAAATGGCACGACATTCTTAAATGAACGTATTTTACATTCTGAATGATGGCATTGCTATCATCTCTTTACGACGCAGGTAATGAAAAATATCCGATATACCATTCAGGCATTCTTGCATTTGTCATAACAATATTCCTGCCACTCAATATTGGTATCAGCAGACTTCCAGTAGTTGATGTCCTTGCATTGCTTCTAGCTGGTTTCTTCTCCTTGTTTATGCTTGCAAGAAATGAGAAGGTTGGTTTGAGTCTCTTAAGTCACTTACGAATACCGCAAGGAGAGACACGCTTGCAATTTAATAGGCAGTTAGTTGCGAGAAACATGACAAGACCTAAGGATCATGAATGGCTCAAGGCGGATGATTTCAAGCGAGATCCCTTTGTTATGCTTCAAAACGCAGTAGGACACATCATGATTACCCATGATGAGCATATTGATTTGCCAACGCGTGAAATGCTGGAAAATGTGCAACAAAGACTACGAAAAATAACGGAAGAAATCCTGTAAGGCCTAGCTGATAACTGTCTCTAAAACTAACCATTATATTCAAAAGTAGAAAATATAATGCATGGTCCTATGTCACAAATGTTTTGACAATAAACATGGTGAATGCATGGGGAAAATGGGTATGTTCGAATGTGAATGTGAAACCTGTAAAAAGGAAGTTTTGCGCCAATAATTTACTTGAGTTGAGAAATCAGATCTACTGAAAGTTGGTGTGAGTAATAAATTGGCTTGATATATCTACTGGATTCCCTATAATAAGGCAAAGAGCTAAAGATTTCTCTGAACTTTTTGTCACTTTCTCGCTCGGCCTCCAAAATTGACTCTACGGTTTGATTTATCATTGTGCCCATAATTTTAGATAATCTTTGCTCAATGTCATTTTCAGATTTTTCGAAAGCATACAGAATCTCTTGATCAAGTCTTTCAACGGTTTCTGGATTTTGATCTGTCTGGTGATTGTTGAATGGTGTCAAACGCCTTTCGCCTTGTAGGTCAATTGTGAATGGTTGAGAAAAGACGCCTTTCGCTGATTGGGTGACTGACACGTCCTGTATACTCATTGTTTTAATATTATGCACTAGCGCGTAACAACATGAGACTGACATATTGCCAAGATTGGAAACAATGGTCTCATAGGGGTAAACATGGATTTACCTTTTTAGGAAAAACGCACTTTATAGCAATTGATATCATGTTAAATAGATAAATTCTTTTAATGGTTTATATGGAAAAATTTGAGATTAGATTGGTGGTAGGTAAGAAACAGACCGATGCTCAATTAAAAAAACTACAAGAATATTTTAGCGAAATGCCCATGGATGAAATTTTAGCCGGTCTTCATTTCGCAAGAAATAGGTGGTCTGCAAAGGATGCAGGAGTATTAAAGGTAGGAAGAAAAAGCATTATCAAACGTGAAATTCATTCGATAACAGCTGAGCAGGCTCAATGGCGTCTAAAAAACTGGAAGATGATGATTGCAAACTACAGAAAACTGGGATACAGCTATCCTACAATTTCAAGAATAAAGAAACTCTTAATTGAAGTAAGTAAAAAAAGATCTAGGTAGTTTGCTGCGTTCGGCTTGTAGAAGGTAGTGTTGGAGGTAGATCTGGAATGGTCTGTCTTACATGTCCCTCAAGTATTGCCTGCGCCTCTTCCAATATTTGTGTGGTATCTACATTTGTCGCATCCAAGGCAAAAGTATTGTTTGAGTTCACAGACGCTCCAGCCATTATCTCTCCTAATATGTTTGACAAGTCTTGCATTGAGGAATTAGCCTCTGGCATAAGTCCACTGAGTCCTGCCCCTAGGCCCTTGATGATTGACATGCATGGGCTTAGCGTGACTACAACATCTCCTAATTCAGAAATTGTGTTCAACCTGAGCTGAATTTGTTCCATTGCCAGCTTGGCGCTAATTACCATGTTAGTCATTTTTCGGATCTCGTGTAATTCTGTGGCATAAGCTTGAGAATATGGTTTGTTCTGCACTCTGACTGCCTCGACAACCTTCTTGAAAATAAATTCATCCTTTTCTTTTAACTTTGTTCCAATTGAGTCAAGCTTTGTAATTTGAAGTTGTAATCGTTTTTGCGCTTCATCAATTTTTGGCTTAAGTGGAGTATCTGGTTTTACTTTATCAATTACTTTTTGAGAGAAACTATCTTTTTGAATATTCCATCTATTGGCAAAGTTCATTATTGTTGACTGTAACATGATTGAAATTGGTGTTTTAAACAGTGATGTCTTGCAAATCGGTGTAACTGCAGTGACATGCTTCATTGGTTACACTAATGTTGCGCAAATTTGGTATCTAATGTTGCTAAATTCGAATTTAGCAATATGATTGCCAGATGATGCTAGCCAAAGGTGAAGGTATAGATCTGAAATCCTGGATGTGATATTATTGTGTGCGAACTGGGCTGTGCACTTGACACAATATTATACAACCTGTATTCTGATATGTGTACAAACCCATTTTTGGTGTCCTGTCCAGAATCATCAGACTTGATTGTTTTTCCATCTAGCAAAATCTGGACAACCACATCGGGCCCTGTGGTCACTATGTGAGCGTCCTTTGCATAGTAAGGAAGCACTATCTTTCCGTTATCTGATATTGCTTGCATTCTGTCTTGGAGGTTCTTCCATTGACCATCATGGTAAAAATGGTCTCTTTGCAAATTAGAAGGAAGTGAATAATTAACGATTTTATACTGTCATTTTTTTATTGATACCTTGTTCCAAATCTATACCTAATTTTGAACTAAAGTATTCCAAACTTCTTGCCTGCCTTTTCAAACACATCAAACGTCTTTGATATGATATCTTTAGTAAGTAACGCTGTTACTGTGATTCTGATTCGGGCAGATCCAAGACTGACCGTTGGATATCTTATTGGTTGAGCAAAAACTCCATTATCGAACAAATATTTTCCAAACTCTAGCGTCCTCTTTTCGTTTCCGATTATAATGGGCATAATTTGACTCTCTGAGTGAATCAAGTATCCTATAGATTCTAGACCTCTCCGAAAGTGTTCTACGTTCTCCCACAGATTCTTTCTTTTTTCTTCCCTATTAGACGAGAATTTTTCTAATGCTGATTTGACTATAAAGTTTGGTAACGCAGATGTATAAATAAATGGCCTTGACGTATTCACAGCAAGCTCTATTATCTGTCTTTTAGACGCAATGTAACCGCCAAATGCTCCAAGCGCTTTGCTTAAGCTACTAGTATAAACGTCGACTTTGTTTGATATACCGAGATGTTCTGCTGAGCCCTGACCATCATGGCCAGCAACAAAATCTCCATGCGCATCATCTAGGATGAGAAGCGCATCATATTTTTGACACAATTCAGAGATTTCTAGCAGTCTTGCAAAATCACCATTCATTGAAAAAATGCCCTCTGTTATCACGAACTTGTGTGATGATCTTTTCTTGAGTTTTTCTTCCAGGTCTTCAATACTATTGTGTTTGTAAATTATTTTTCTTGCTTGAGAAAGCTTGCAGGAATCTATGATGCTGGCGTGGTTTAATTCATCACTTAGAATTAGATCATCCTTTTGTGATAGAATTGAGACTATGCCTAAATTAGCCATGTACCCGGTTGGGAATATAAGAGCCGATTCTTGCGATTTGTGGCGTGCAAGTTTCTTTTCTAGATTATCGAAAAGAGGGTCATTCCCAGCAACCAGTCTAGAACTTGATTGGGCCTGCATTGTAGAAATTTTCGTAGAACCTAGCCCTAGATAATCATTAGATGATAGGTTGATCAACCTCTTTCCTCTTATTATGATGTGGGGCCCGGAAACTCTGTTCGAGACAAGTTTTCGATATAAGTTGGCTCTTCTTATTTTGTGTAGTCGGGTGTTTATGAAACTGAACTTATGCTTCAAGACCAATTTTTGATATCATCTTAAAGTCTTCGTCTGCTGAATTGCCTCCTATTGTAAGATATCCGCCAGTGATGATGCCATTAGCACCTCCAAGAAGAGCTTTTTCCTGTTCATTTGAAAGATATACTTCACGTCCCCCTGCAATTTTCAATATTGTGGTTGACATCAAAAATCTGAAGACTGCTATTGTTCGAAGTATTTCATGCAATGAAAGTCGAGGTTGAAATTCAAGTGGCGTTCCTTTCTGAGGGACTAGGATGTTAATTGGACATTCTTCAGGGCTCAGCTTTGCAAGGTCAAGACCAAGCTCTAATCTCTGTATTCTGTTTTCTCCCATTCCAATTATGCCACCACAACATAAATCAAGACCGGCTTTTTTTACAATCAAATTGGTTTGCATTCGCTCATCATAGGTATGTGTACTGCAAATTTTTGAAAAGAAGCTTCTTGATGATTCTAGGTTATGATTATATCGCTTTACTTTAAGTTCCTTGAGTCTTAATGCCATTTCTTCGTTGATAAAACCAAGAGAACAGTTAACTTCTATTCCAACTTCATCATTGATCCTCTTTATAATTTCACAAATATGCTCGAAATCCCTCTCAGTCGGGCCTCTCCAAGCACAAACCAGGCAAAAGCTCTTGACGCCATCATCCATTGCCATTCGAGCATTTCGTACTATGGTATCAGCAGGAAGTAGTGCGTATGTGTCTATACCTGTTTTGTAAAATGCCGACTGGGAACAAAAAGAACAATCCTCTTGGCATTTTCCCTTCTTTGCATTGACGAGTGTCTCGACATCGACATGATTGCCATTAAACTTTCTAGTGATCTCATTTGCCGCTTCCGACAAAAGTTGTAATGATTCATCTGAAACGTTAATGAGTTGTTCTGCCTCTTGTGGAGTTATGCCTTCTTCTGAGAGTACTTTATTCTTACATGATATAATGAGATCACCTTCGGTGGGCATCGATTCATCTTTTTTGGTTCCATTAATTAATATTGTTATAATTGTAAACCAGAAGGAATTGAGCAGTTTACAATTTTTTGAAACATATGATGAATCTCAAATCATTGTTGGACAGATATGACCATGTGATTTGTTGTACTTTTTACCACATTTGTGACATATTTGATACTCATGCATTGAGCCTGGACAGTTGTGCATTTCGTTGACTTGCAACACTTTTTTGCAGTTAGGACACAGTCGCAGCTGAGGCATGTATATTTTACGAACAAATCCTATAAAAGAATAGTTTTGATTTCGATTGTTTGGCGACCAAATTGCTTTCAGCGCAAATATGTTCTTCTAAATTATTTTGTCTGAGACTCTCTTGATTGTTTCAATTGTACCATCAACCAAAAAGTCAAGTTCTTTCTCAGAGATTGCAAGGGGAGGAACGATCATGACTATATGTCCTAAACTTCTGAGGTAAATGCCATGTTTCCTTGCCTCAATGAAAATTCGGTCGCCTATTCGCTTCTCAGGACCAAAGGGAAGTTTTCTTTTCTTGTCACGTACAAGTTCTATCCCCATCAGTAATCCCTTGTGACGTACATCTCCGACTAACCTAAGTTTAAAAAGTTCATTGATGTAACTTTTGAGTTGGTCAGATCGTCTCCTTACCTTAGACATTAGATTGTATTTTTTATAAAGGGATAGATTTGCAAGTGCAGTAGCACAGGCCAGAGGGTTTCCGGTAAAAGTATGACCGTGGAAAAACTGTTTCAACTGCTGACTTGCGCCAAGAAATGTGTCATAAATTCTCTTGTTGGTCAATGTAGCCGCTAGAGGTAAGTAACCAGCCGTTAGCATCTTACCAAAGGAGACGATATCAGGAATACTGTTTTGAGACTCGTATTCGATAATAGAGCCAAGTCTACCAAAGCCCGTCGCAACCTCATCTAGTATGAATAAAACGTCATATCTTTTGCATAACTTGCTTATTTTTTTCTGAAAGCCAATAGGATAAATTATTACACCGCCGGCGACTTGTGCCCCACTTTCCATAATAAAAGCAGCTATATCGTTGCTTTTTGAAAGCTTCTTTTCTATTCTGTCTAGGCAAAAATCTTGATACTCTTGGAATGTGAAACCATCAGGAATTCTGTAGCTATTCGGAGAAGGAGTTCGAAAAACCGGAAACAACACCGATTTATATCTTGAGAAAAATGATGGAACATATCCTAATGACATTGCTCCGATAGTATCTCCATGGTATCCATTTTCAAGTACCACAAACCTTGTTTTCTTTTTCTCATTTTTGTTGTACCAATATTGCAAGGCGATTTTAGCTGAAATCTCCATTGCCGTAGAACCATCATCTGAATAAAATACTCGATGCATATTTGGTGCCAATTTGACTAGCTTCTCGGCCAGATCTTCTGCTCTGTTATTTGTTAGATTAAACAAAGAGGAGTGTTGCAGTTTCTTTGTCTGCTCAACCATTGAGCTTACTAATTCCTTCTTGGAGTGTCCCCATACATTACACCACATGCTCGCTACACCATCTAGAAGCATTCTCCCTTTGGAATCGTGAAGCCACATTCCACTGCCTTTCACTATTACGTCAAAATTTGGCCATTCTTTCATCTGAGTGTATGGATGCCAAACGTAACTTCGCATGAGGGAATCTAGGACTGGTTCCATTAATAACAATACGTTGAATTATTAAATAACGCAGGCAAATGTTTTCTGTGAAATCCTTCTTTGTCACAGGAACAGACACTGGTGTCGGTAAAACTGTGATAACTGCAGCATTAGCTATGTGTTTTAGAAAACGAGGTATAGATGTGGGTGTAATGAAACCAATTGCGAGTGGAATTCCTAAAAAAACCGGTTTCAAATCATCTGATGTTTCATTGTTATGTGAAGCAGCTGGCATAACCGACCGTGAAGAAATGATAAATCCAGTTTTTTTACCTATCCCTGCATCACCATATGACGCTACAAAAATTCTAAACTTACCTATTGATGTGCCAATGATATTTGAGAAATTTCAAAACCTAATCAAAATTCATCAAATGCTTCTCATAGAGGGCATCGGCGGAATCATGACTCCAATTACTAGAAATTTCTTTGTTGCAGATATGATAAAGGCA
>MNJS01000061.1 GCA_001920395.1 Thaumarchaeota archaeon 13_1_20CM_2_39_20 | reverse complement strand
TTTTAGTAAAAATCGCGAGTTTCGGCACAAAGTAATTTTTACTACTAATTTAGGCTAGTACGTAGCTTACAAACCATGATAACTTATGGCTAAAATTTGGAAGCTGGTAATGCTACGTTTTTTGAAAACATTTTGTATCTATCGATTATCTGGAATATTCCTAAACCTTTGTCGATTCTTCGTAATTATCGGCCAAATAATCCGAACGATTTCTAGAGAAATCCAAAAAATCGAGAGTTTCTTCGGGAAGAATTTAATCCAGTCAATTTCTAGATTATCTCGAGATTATTCGAAGATAATCAGAAATCTTCGAATCTTATGAGGAGGATTATGCATGAAGCTTCGAAACTTGGAATATTATGTATACGAAAGTGTTATGCACGATCATTTGTTGCATAAGAGGGTACTAAATGCCAAAAGGATAGGTCGATTCTCCCCCGCGCCGAATAAAATGTTGGTTTCTTTGCGATCAAAAAATTTGGAATTGTTTCCTTTTATACTGTGTGCCTAAAAAAGTAGAATCTTCCACAAATAGTATCCGCGTTAAAACAATTTGTGATTTTCAATGATACAGGGGTTGCGGGCCCTGACAAGCTCAAAAAGCTAAATAACAACGCTGACTCTAACTTTTCTGATGAGGACTACAAAATGTGGTCTGATGTGGGAAACAAAACAACGCAAACATCAACAATAGAAACGCCCAAAGAGATCATGGAAGCACTAAAAGAAAAGATGTGGCGAAGATCGCACAGCCTCAAGAGCGTAGAGACACTCGAGAACGCCATCAAATCGTTCGAAAAGTATCTTGTGTCAAGAAACATAACATATCAGCAATCCATCCAAAATCCAATTGAGATACTGGATGGATATACATCGTGGCTTGACAAAAACCACGCAGCATCAACTACGCGAACATATCTGAACTTTGCAAAAAAGGCGCTCAAATTCCTTGGCGCAAAGATAGACAGTGAAGAATTCAAAGAAAGGGTCACGTTGCCAAAAAAGAGGCCATTTCAGGACGACAAGGTTACAAAAGACCAGATAAGGAGAATAATTCTTGGGCTGAATCACCTAGGGCTCAAAACACTGCTTATGCTGATGAAGGACACGCAGGCAAGACCTACGGAGCTGCTGGGACTGAGGGTAAGTGATATCAACCTAAGCTACGATCCTCCGTACCTGAATATAGCCGCAGAAAGGGCAAAGAATGACCTTCCACGGGAGCTCTTTTTCACGCCAGAGACAAAGGGTCTGCTGATATCCTACATTAAAAAGAAGGATAAGCAGGCTGGAGATTTCCTTTACCTATGCAGTATAGACCCCCTTGACGAAGTTGCAGTGCAAGAAGAGATCGAAACTGTGAACGGCACCATGAGAACGACTTTAAGAAATCTTCTGGCAGGTCATGAATTTGCAGACATGAATGAAAAAGTGAGGCAGCACGGAACCATGCAAAGATACAAGCTACACATCTATTCATTCAAAAAATTTGCCTTCACTGTGATGGCAGACACACTGGGTGAGATTGCAGCAAGGGCAATCAAGGGAGACAGGGAGTATGTCTTAACGTACTACAGAAAAAACAGAGAAGAAAGGGCAGCTGATTATAACAAAGTCACACCAAAACTCTTGTGTTCTCCAACGATGTAGAACCAACTGCAAAAGAAGTGATCGAGGCAAAGATACGCTCAATGGATGGGGACGAATTGGCTAAGCTGCAAGAGTTCCTAAAAGCTGCAAAAGCATAGCCAAAGAGTCGTGACATCAGAGGAAGCGGAGAATTTGATAAACCAAGGTTACAGGTTTGTCGGAGTACTGCCAAACGGAAAAGTGATAGTGCAAAAGTGATTAACACGCAAAAAAACCATCTTTAACTTAATATAAGGAACTAAAAGGATCGATGGCGTTGGCTTTCCAAAAAGGCACCTTGGTTTTGGTAGACTACACTGCAAAGGTAAAAGACACGAGTGAGGTATTTGAGACTACAAGAGAGGCAGACGCCAAATCAAGTTCAATTTATGATGCAAATATCAAATATCAACCAAGGCTTATAGCAGTAGGTGAGTCGTGGGTACTCAAAGGACTAGACGATGCTCTTCTTAACGCAAATGTTGGTGACAAGGTAACAATCGAAGTTCCTCCCGAGAAGGGATTCGGAACAAGAGACCCAAGCAAGGTAAGAAGAATTCCTTTGCGAAAACTTGGAGATGACGCAGAGAAAGTTTCTGTTGGTGACGCGATAGAGATTGATGACAGAACTGGGATTATCAGATTTATCGGATCAGGCCGGGTCCAAGTTGATTTCAATCATAGATTTGCTGGAAGGACCATTGCCTATGATCTCAATGTAATCAAATCACTTGATACTGATCAAGACAAGATAATAGGGCTACTCAAGCGAAGATTCCCCCTTGATGAATCAAAGCTCAAGTTTGAGATAAAAGGAACACAAGTTGATGTTACTATTCCAGAAGAAGCAATGATGATGGAAGGTCTACAGATTGTAAAGCGTTCAATTTCAAACGAGATCTTCAAGTTTGTGAATACACTAGATAAGATCAACTTTGTCGAGACCTACATGAAGACAAAGCAAGAACAACCACAGGCAAAACAGGAAGAACAAAAGATAGCTCAAGCAGAACCTGCGCAACCAAAAGCAGCTTAAATTACAATACTCCAGTACTTTTTGCTAGAGCAATAGCCTTTTCTTCATTCATCTTAATC
This sequence comes from Thaumarchaeota archaeon 13_1_20CM_2_39_20, assembly GCA_001920395.1. GTDB lineage: Archaea > Thermoproteota > Nitrososphaeria > Nitrososphaerales > Nitrosopumilaceae > Nitrosotalea. The sequence goes on along the minus strand of MNJS01000061.1, from coordinate 7,163 downwards.
CGGCTCAAAATCGTGTATCTTTCTGGTCTCAATGATTGAGCAATAGTGAGTGCTTTTGCAAGAGTTCGAGCAGAAAGGTCAATCTCTTTTGCAGTTGTAGGAGCGCCCACATTTTTCAACATTTGAATAATTTTCTTCCAGTCCTGACCCTGAAGCTTTGCAATCATAATTGCACCAATTCCACACTTTTCTCCGTGTAATCCAATGCCTGGCTCAAGATAATCAACCGCATGAGAGAAAAGATGCTCTGCTCCAGAACACGGTCTACTACTTCCAGCAATGCATGCAGCTACACCTGAACTGATCAATGCCTCAACAATCATTCTCACATCCGGCTTTTTCTTGAAATTCTTTGAGTTGTCGATAACTATTTTTGCGCTCATTGCGGCCAGATTTGCGGCATAAGTGCCAAAATATTCTCCAACACTGTCTCTTGCAAGCTCCCAGTCTCTGACGGCAGTTACTTTTGCCATAAGATCACCACAACCGCTTGCAAGAAGTCTTCTTGGAGCTTTCTTAAGAATCTGGATATCAACAAAGACACCAAGTGGAGCTGTTGCAATTATGGAATAAGGTTTATCTCCACGTAACGAAACAAAAGGACTTGCTATCCCATCGCAATTCCCACTATCAGGTCACTTTTCTCCTTCTTTATTTCCTGAAGAATCTTTTTCGCTGACTTTACATCATTGTTTTTGCTCAGATGCCAGACATTTTTTATCTTGGAATGGGAAAGTGAAGCAGCAACCTTCTTGTATGTGATCTTTCTTACTTGGTCGCCTGAAACAAAAGAGACCTTTTTTGGATTGGAAAGACCCACCAGAAAGTCTCCAATCCCACCAATATTTTTCTCACCAATGACTATCTTTCTTGGCAGCTCCATTACGTGAGAAACCATGGATTGAACTTGGAATCTCATTATTTATCGATTATCCCTCATAATACAAAGTTATTTAAACCGGTGAAAACCTAATCGAAGGTATCTCTGGTTAGTGAGAATGTTATTTGTCAGACTATATTGAACAACATACACTTCATGGAACAACTACCGTAGGAATCACCTGTACTGACGGTATAGTCTTATGCGCTGACATGAGAGCAAGCGCAGGGTATTTTATAGCAAATAACAATACTATGAAGATCCAGAAGATAGACAACCATGCTGGCATGACAATGGCAGGTGGTGTTGCAGATGCGCAAAATATCACAGATATGTTGCGATACCACTCTAACATTTACAGAATAGAAAAACAAGAGTATCTGCCAATCAAGTCAATTGCAAGACTTGCATCGCTGATCTTCTTCCAAAATAGATACTATGGGTTTATTGCAGATATCTTAGTGGGAGGATACGACAAACACGGTCCATCACTTTACAACGTCGATCCGTTTGGCTCACTTGACAAAAAGAAATACGTGACAACAGGAAGCGGCTCGCCGGTTGCATATGGCCTTTTGGAAAGTGAATACCGAGATGGCCTTACCGTAGAAGAGGGAAAAAAAATTGCCCTAAGAGCAGTAAAAGCTGCAATAACAAGAAACATTGGAACTGGTGACGGAATAAACGTCGCAATAATTGACAAGCAGGGATTTCAACTCTTAACAAAAGAGCAGAAAAAGGCCATCATTACGCTTTAGTGATTTAATGCAAAGAAAAACACAACAACGTGAACTATCTCCGGCCCCGAACATCATGGGAACCATACTGCAAAGTATCCCAAAAGAAGCTGATGTTACCAAGATAGATTACGAAGGACCAAGGATTGCAATCTATACTAAGAATCCAAGATACCTAATGGAACACAATGAAGTAATCTCAAACATGGTCAATGTCATAAAAAAGAGAATCGTAGTCAGAACCGAAGAATCAATAAGAAAGAGCGAGGAAGAATCAAGGCAGATTCTCATTCAAATGCTTCCAAAAGATGCTGACCTGCGCGGTACCTTCTTTGATACTGCAACAGGCGAGATGACAATCGAGGTAAAACGTCCATGGCTTCTAAGCAATCCTGAGGTCTTCAATATGGCGGACCTTGTCTCCAAGACAGGTTGGAGAGTGAGGATAAGAAAGGCCACTACGGGTCAATCGCAGACAATTCAAACCATAAACTATAACCTGAAAATATCGTCTACTGAACGAAGCAAGCACCTCAAACAGGTGGGTGAGCAGATCTTTAGGCCAAAGCTTTCTGAGGATGCGGAAGTTTCTCTTACCACACTAGGTGGATTCAGCCAAGTAGGTAGGTCTTGTATGCTACTTACCACTCATGAGTCAAAGATTTTGATTGACTGTGGTGTAAACCCAGGCGCTAGAAACCCAATAGAGGCATACCCTCGCCTTGACTGGGCAAACATTACGCTAGACGAATTAGATGCAGTTGTAATCAGTCATGCACACCTAGACCATACAGGCTTTTTACCAGTTCTCTTCAAATATGGCTACAAAGGTCCTGTCTACTGTACAGAGCCTACCCTGCCTATGATGAATCTGATTCAGCTTGATGCAATCAAGGTGGCCGCTGCACAAGGCAGGGTTCCACTATACTCTGAAAGAGATGTCAAGCAGGTCATGAAGCAAACTATACCACTATCATATGGTACTGTTACGGATATCTCGCCTGACATCAAGTTAGTATTTTCAAATGCGGGTCACATTCTTGGCTCTGCTAGCTGCCACTTTCATATTGGAAATGGCAATCATAATTTTGTCTATACGGGAGATCTAAAGTATGGCAGGTCTATGCTATTTGAGAGCGCATCATGGAACTTCCCAAGAGTTGAGACATTACTAATCGAGAGTACCTACGGTGCAAAGGAAGACATCCAACCAACAAGAGAAGAGGTAGAGGGCGCCTTTACCAAATCAGTAAATGAGATACTACGAAATGGTGGAAAGGTCCTAATTCCAATTCCTGCGGTGGGGCGTGCTCAAGAACTGATGATGGTAATCAATCAGTACATGAAACAAGGACAACTAATCGAGGCGCCAGTCTTCACTGAAGGAATGATCTCAGAGGCAACTGCGATCCATGAAGCTTATCCAGAGTATCTTACCCGTGAGTTGCGACAAAAGATCTTGGAGACAGATGAAAATCCATTTGACTCTGAATATTTCACAAATATTGAACACTCAGATGCAAGAGAAGAGCCATTGCGTGAAGGACCATGCATTATCATGGCTACTTCCGGCATGTTAGAAGGCGGACCGGTACTGGAATATTTCAAAAATATTGCACCAATTCAGAAAAACAAGATCTTGTTTGTATCATATCAGGTAAATGGAACTTTGGGAAGACGAGTGCTTGACGGCTCAAGACAAGTATCAGTAATGGGCAAGGAAGGAAAAATAGAAGTAATTAACATCAACTGTTCCACAGAAAAACTGGATGGATTTAGTGGTCACAGTGATTATAACCAGTTGATGTCATATGTTCACAGGCTAAGACCAAAGCTTAGAAGAGTAATTGTAAACCACGGCGAGCGAAGAAAGTGTGAAAATCTTGCTAGCTCAATTCACAGAATGTTTAGAATTCAAACAACCTGTCCGCAAGTTCAAGAAGGCCTAAGATTACTTTAGGTCATACTCTGCTCGCCAGATTTTCACTCCGGGAGGAGTAACAATAATTCTCTCTTCACCAAGTCTTGCAATGTCTGCGTCTGCACTTTTTGCAATGTTGTAGATTTCTTCTACTGCTTTTCTAAGCTCATCCACATTTTTTTGTGCAAGTGGTGTTACTCTCAGAACCAGAATCATCCCCTTTTTGATGTCATCTTTTACACTATGGATATCACTATAGTCTCTGAGCGTTATTGCTTTAAGATAAGTGGGAGCCTTCTGGGCCTGCATATGATGGATATTCAATTTACTCCCTCAAAAAGTCTTGCTAGTCAAATGCAATTCACAGACTAGCTTGTGTACCTAAATTCTGTACTGGAGATACTCTGATTCGGCAGCTGGAAACAAGGAAAGTACTGATTTTGCGTCCTTTTTTTGGATAACTACAAATCCCGTGGCATTCTTTGGCGCATCAGAATAACGCAATGTTATACTCGCAGACAATTTCAAATTTTTCCCAGAATCATCCCCTCTGAGTAAGGAGACTGGTCCAACATGATCTTTTGTTTCAAGTAGGACATCGCCATCTAGTGCTAACGCTTGCAGCATTTCATTTTCATCTTTGTTTCTTCCAACAATTAATTTTGTTTTGGAATCAAATCTGAAATGTCTACCAATTTTTAGAAGATCGATATCATTTGTTGTCGGAGTCTCAACGTGTCCGAAGAGATCTTTTGCTCGAACTGCAAAAGCTGGATCTGTTAGAAGACAACCTCCACCTGCATTCGGCGGGTTTTCAAAACCAAAATCTTTGGCTAATTTCAGCTGCTCCTTTCTCGATCTACCGCGAATCATTCCAAGGCTTTCTCTTTTTATCAATCCTCTGGCCTCCGGTTCCGTTGGTGGAAGTAAAGCTGCTGAGAGCGGTCTGACGATCTTTCCTTCAAGTCCGGCTTCTTTTTCTATTGTTCTCAGAGCAGGACCGTGTTGACTCATTGGTCTTTGCCCTAAAACTTCGCCTGATATGATAAACTCGGCACCGATATCTTCCATTACTTCCTTTCCTGCCTTGAACATCATTGCTCTGCAGTCAATGCATGGATTCATACCAGAACCAAATCCGTGCTTTGGATGTTTGAGCATCTCGATGTATTCATCACCAAGATAGACTGTCTTGAGATCCACACCCAGCATATCTGCTGTTTCTCTTATTTCAAACCCACAACCTCTTCCGCAGTCAAAATCACAAAATGGAGTCTTTATAGCAACAGCTGTGACATCAAAGCCTTGTTTCTGCATCATTTTCACTGCTAATCTACTGTCAAGACCTCCAGATAGCAGTGCAACGACTTTCTTTTTTTCTTCCACGAAAACACAAAGTCTGATTCCATTATCTAAACCTTCCAGCAAGTATAAAATGGTAAATGACAAGATTCATGGTAATGCAAAAGCGTCGAAAAAATTTACTCAGATTTTGCAATAAACTTGGATGCGATACTTTGGTTGCCTTTGAGCCCGAGAATCTATTTTACATGACTGGATTTTGGGGGGAGGCAATTGGTATACTGGATGAGAACGGTACCACTATCATATCCCCAGAACTTGAGGTGGGTCGAGCAAAAGAAGAGTCTATTGATTGTGAAATAATAAAATCTGAGCGTGGAAAGGGCTCGCTCTCAACCCTTGTTAGATTCCTCAAGGACAGGAAGGTATGCACAGATAGTGATAGTTACAGTACCATTGAGACCCTCAAGAGGGCTCTTCCTGTTGCCAGGTCAGCTACTGACCCCTTTTACCGGGCAAGGGAGGTAAAAGATAGCCAGGAGATTTCTACCCTAAAAAAAGCATCCTCTGTCCTTGACGAGATGTATGAGATGTGCGTAGACGAAATAATGATAGGCCAGTCTGAGGCTGAGCTTCAGACCATATTGATGTCGTATGCTATGGAGCGAGGCATGTTTGCAACAGGATACAAGTCCACGCTAAACCCATTGATTATAGCTGGCGGACCAAACAGTGCACTTCCACACGCCCAGGTAACTGACCGAAAATTCAAGGATGGTGATATGGTGGTAGTTGATCTCACTTTACGATACCAGGGATATGTCTCTGATGCAACAAGAACACTTGGTCTTGGCTCCATATCAAAAGAAGCAAAAAAAATCTATCAAATAGTGCAGGACTCACAGGAAGCCGGACTCGGAGTTGTAAGACCTGACGCTTCTTGCAAATCAGTCGATGATTCTTGTCGTAAAATAATTGAAAAGAAAGGATATGGCAAATACTTTATCCATTCAACAGGTCATGGAATAGGTCTTGAGGTACACGAATTACCAAACTTGGGGCCATCAAGCAAAGCAAACCTTGCAAAAAACATGGCAGTAACTGTAGAGCCTGGCATATATCTTCCAAGAAAATTTGGAGTGCGAATCGAAGACTCTGTTATCGTACAAGAAAAAGCACATGTTATGCATAAATTCACAAAAGACCTGATTGTAATATAGAATGGTTTCCATTTATGGAAATCTGAATAACAATATCTTTGCGTTGGTGTAATATTGCCGACCTGACACGCAGATTTAATCCCCAAATAGAATTTAAAATTATGCAAATAGGAATAAGACAATTCCAAAATGATGGCATGTTACAAGCCGACGATGACGGCTGGTTCGTAATAAAAGAGAGATCGCTTAAGAAAATTATCTTGGAAGCATTTTCCGAACCAGATAAAAAAAATATACTAACTGCCGTATGGCCAGAACCTATGATTATCTCAGACATACTCAACATCTGTAAAATCCCCCATACGTCAGGATACAGGAAAATAAGGTCACTAATTCGCGAAGGTCTGCTGGTATCTACAGACAAAATCAATCAATATGGAAAAATGACCAAAAGGTACGGGTCAATAATTGAGAATCTAAGAATAGATGTAAGAAGGAACCGAGTGAGTGTGAGAGTCAAGTTTTCAAGAGAATTGGCCAAGCACCACAAATTCAATGATCCTACCTATGCTCATGGCGAGTAAAATTTTCCTAGATTTTATAATTATCTCTGATTAATGATTTTTTCTTGAGAAAAATATTACCGGAACTAGCGCAATGACTAGAACAAGTGCTGAAATGGGAAATTCTGGGATGATACGGGTTCCATAGATTGTTATCTCGCTTGTTCCAGCAGGAAAGTTAATTGCAAGATTCCTGTCACTTGAAGTCTTTGTCTCATTGAACTTGAGTAGTACTTGTTTTCCTGTAACAACAATATAATCATCATCGGTACCGTCTGATTTCTTTGCGTCGATTAAATCTCGTGGCAGATCTAGAGACAAGACTCCGTCACTTGTTGAAGTCATCTGCATGTTTAACGAAAACGTGGCTTGATCGGCAGAAATTCCAAGCACTTTGCCTCCCAAGGCATTATACGTTACTGAATACTCTGTGTTAGTAACAGGTAGACTACCTCCTGAGGACTGGATAACTGGGGGTGGAGGAGGTGACTGATTGTTTGCCATGATTGTAACAGAGACTGTAGTTGATGGGCTGCTTGTTCCAGCAGAACTTAACGATGACACGCGATAATAGTATGTTCCAGGTGCCCACCCTGTTTG
>MNJS01000032.1 GCA_001920395.1 Thaumarchaeota archaeon 13_1_20CM_2_39_20 | reverse complement strand
CGAAATAAAGATTCGACGTAACCAGAGCTAACTAATAATATTGCCAGCTTTGTTGTTATCCCCATTCTTTTTGACAAGTGAAACTGTAGGGAAAAATGATGTGGTGCTCGGGTTAAATGACTTTGCCTACAGCTTCAATCATGAAAAAGGCGTGATATCAAATAAAACTTGCTTACAAAAGATACGAATCATTCTTGTAGAATAATCTTGAGCAAGTCTTAAATGATTTGCAAAATAATTGTGATTAAATGACAAACATGCCGGACTTTAACACAAGACAACTAATCTCCAGCAAACATCTCCTCTCGCACGCATGTAAGGCGTGTATGGAATATCTTGAAGTCGTTCGAAGAATACTTTGGGATGAAGTGACAGGAGGAAGAGTTATGCGAGAATTAGTATCCGTGTCCCACTGTAATCACTTGCTAAAAGCCAGTATTAATTAGCAGGGATCACTTCAGACGAGGGGTTTGTGTGAGGTGACGCCTATTAAAGACGACTATATTACTATCAACAAGACACATTTTCGAAATTAGCTATTGGTGTCTTGGACTTGGATTTTCATAATTCCCGTATTGTTTTGTTGAAAAAACTTTATCAGATTTAATCTCAATTTCAAATACTGTTACTGAACCTCCATTACAACGAATTAGATAGTCTCCTGTCAAGGCAAATCCTAGGTCCAAGCCTTCGAAGATATTTTTGCTTGGAACCTTATGTCTCTTAAGAATACTCTAAATATGTCTGCCAACTTTTTCATCACTAAAGCAACCCCCGGACAAGTTTGCTGCGTTCCTCAAGAGTTGCGGTTCACAGCAAGTGCAGCCATCTGGAACTGTAAATCCGAATGAGAACAGATTACCTCCCCCCCAAAATAGTAACAATCAAGACGATAACTCAAGTTCCTCCGACAATCTTGACGTAGGCGGAAACGTAAATGATCCTGGTGTGAACGAAGATCCTGGTCTTGGCGATAACTCTCAAAATAGCCCGGCATCTGGTACATCTTCAAGCCCTAGTCTGACTAATATTCAGGAGTAATGGCATCATCGAATGGAATTCCGGCATGGGTAAGAGGAATTGCAGGTTGGTGGGCTGAAGGCAAGATATCTGACGACGACTTTGTTACAGCGATAAAGTTCCTTGTCCATCAGAGAATAATCAAGTTATAGAATTATCAATCTTGTTTCTTGTAGAGTATTGTGTGTTGTTGGAAACTGCTCAAGACCATGACCATAACCAAAGCACGGACTTTGCGCTCTTACTGATGAATTATGCGCGTTCCTTTTTAACAATTAAAACCAAATATTCATTGAGGCAAGCAGGATGATCTCTTATCAGAATCCCAACCTCGATATCATGTGAACCTGTTTGCCTGACACATTATTATGAATTGATCGCATTCAACCAACTTCCACTAACGATTTCATTTGTTCAAATTTCATCGCTAGCAAAATGAACGGTCCAAATGGTGATAGAGACTGATAATCTCATCGTATACTTTTGAGATGATGTAGGATCGTAGACTTTGCTTCATCGTCCAGCTCTATGATTTGAAATTCCGTATCTCGCTGAGATCCTTCCAAATCGCTTTCTGTTCGCCCCAAGCCTACTCTTTTCTCTAATTTCTCTATTCTATTTATCAGATAATTCAATCTTGTATCAATATCATTTTGTACTTTATCTGAATCGCTCTCAGTAATCTTTCTCTTGAGAAAATCAAAATCCTTAGCAGAAATCTCTCCCTTGGCAAGCCGACTCTTGAGAATCATCAGAGGATAATCATTTTCTAATGGCATCTTGGGTCTATTGCCCTGACTTGCATTATCACTAATTCTGGAGTCTGCCGATTTACTAATTGAGACTTCTGATATTTGCCTTCCTTGTAATTCTTTGAATTTTCCTTTCAGATACTGCTTGTCGCTTTGATAAACTGACCTGCCATTTTCTAGGGAAGACTTGATTGCGCCAAGCCTTGATGGCTCACCTATTCCCGTTTCTAGCAATTTTTCTATAAGGCCAAGAGTCCATTGGACTTTGTCATCCATCATAAATCAGATTCCTTTCCATCGTTCTTTGTTCATCCCTTGCACGCGTCCCCTCAGATTGAGATGACATAGAAATGAAGATGACAAAATTGTAACAATAGGAATTTTCCTCATATTTCTCATACTATCCGTGTGGTCATTGATTTGAAGAAATATATAAGTAGATCTTCTCACTTTTGAAAATATTAAATTTTTTTATTTCAAATCTCATATATCTGAAAATAATTCAAAGACATGGCTGTTGATTTGTTAATTACTTTGTAATCCATATTCTCAATCCTTCCAATCCCAATCCTCACAAGTCTGAACCCAAAAGTTGGAATCCTGTTAAGGTTCGGTTACAAACTATACTAGTTTTCATCTGAGTTATGATTTGTTTAAAAATAAAAAAGGAGAACCTATGGTATTACTGCCCGGATGAACCAGATGATCTTGGAGAAGATGAACTTGCGCTCTTATGGCCGTGTCCGTTAAGTTCGCTCCATAGTTGTTTTATGATACCGTGGGCATCATGCAAGGCATTCCAGACATCTGTCTGTTGTGTGCCCTGATATTTGCTTGTGCCAACGGCATGTAGGGTGTTTTGGGCATTGGTAAGATCTGTCTGTGCTTGTCCTATCAGGCTGCTGTACTGTCCGGAATTTGGATTTGATTTTATTTTATCAAGTGCAGCTTGTTCTGCTGTCAGTGTAGATTGAGCGGCAAAGTGGAAGTTTATGCCACTCTTGCAGCCATTGTACTGGCAATAGCTTTGCAGCGCAGCCTTTAGCTGTAATGAATTGGTAGCAGAAGAGAGGGCCGCAGCCAAGTTGCCAAGGTTTGTTTGTGCCTGACTGATTAGCTGGTTGAGCTGGGTTGTGTCTACTCCCTTTGATTGGAGAGTATTAGTCCTGTTCTGCACCCTTTGTATTCCTATACCGTATGCCAGAACTCTAGCATTTGCAAACTGTTGACCTGCAGTAAACATACAGCTTTTGTAAGTAGACCTCAGATTACTTAGATCATTTTTTAACTTTGTTCTCTCATCACTTGTTGGTTTTGCATTCTTGATTGCAGAACGTAGATCAAATGTGGCAGTTTTTGAATCTGTCCTAAATGATTTCAAGTCGATCTTAAACTGGGTCTTGTCTTTGTTGCTAGCATCTGTGTTTAGTGCTTGCAAATCTGTGTTTATCTTATTTGAATCAGAGCTTATTGTAGTCTGATCTATGCTTTGCATATCAGATATTGCAGCACTGGTAGAGCCAGTTTCAAGGTTTGCCTGACATGTAGTTCGTGCAAGTACAGCATTCATATATGATTGTTCTACTGGCATTTGATTTTGTTGATTGTAACCGCTGTCAGCAAACGCAGCAGCTGGAACAATCAGCAAAGCACATGCCATCAATGCAGCATATTGCATTTTTGTTTGTTGCATGGACTGGGTATAAGTTTTGATATAAAAGGGATTGCGTAGCTTTGTAACTTAACCAAGTTAACTAAGTATTAAAGACCAGCAATATTTTAAAAATTACAATTTTCCATTTTTGGAAATGACGATTAAATCGTGTGTTACAGAAATTGTTTCTATCAATTTAATATTTTTGTACAGTTACAATAAAATTAGAGTTTCAGAAAAAATTGTCAGACTTTACAAGCTGAGCCCAAAGGCTTGAGTCTTGTAAGGCTTGGATCTACCGTTAATATAGTATCTTCTGATAATTATTGCTAACGCATTTTAATTAGTAGGAACTACTTCAAATATTCCATGGTAAGAGATGAAGAACTTGTTTCATCTCCGTTTGCTTTTTTCAACTGGACGTAAATCGTATGTATGCCGGAGCCCATCCATTTTGAGACATTTACGGTCATATCCATTTCGTCTGCAGCGTTGCTCGTATTTTCGAAAGTAATATAGTCAACACAATTCTTCTCACTGGTAGACTGGATCTCTATTTTGCCAGGTGAACACTCTGTGTAATAATATCCAGGTGAAAGTTTGGGAGCCATGATGCCTGCAAGCGTTCCTGAATCATAGTGTCCCAAGTTGTATGGCGCACGGCCATCAAGATCATTGGCTGAAAGTGTGGTAGGGGAAGGATCAGTGTAAACAAGTATTTGCGATAATGAATATAATGCTGGTAATGACCCAGAGAGATGTAGTTCGCTTCCGACTAGTTGTACAGCATGCCAACTGATTATATTGTTTTCAAAATGTTCAACAAAGTAGAAACGATTGTTGTCAAACGCTATTCCAAAGTTAACAGCAGTATGACTTGGATCCAAGATATTGTCTCTGTGGCCCCAGTCTGATGACGCGTCATGGTACACCATATTGTATTCACTGTCTTTTATTTCCTTTAACGGATCAAATGCATTAGCGTAACAATTTCCTGAAAAGCAGTGAGCCACCACGTAGCTGATGTTTTCTCTTACATCACCCCTACCTCCAAGCATTGTATATGTCACGTATGGTTTGAGACCATCTGAATTCCAATGTGAAAAATATTGTACCTTTAGCATATTATCGGCATGCTCTTGGGCAGAACGCGTATTGCTAAGTGTTACAGGAGGAATCCCTTTAGCAGCTCTATCATCGTTAACTACCCTCAGTGCATATTGATACAATTCTTCGCGCGTGGCAGTTGGCTTTGGTTTGAGCGAATCTGCGGCAGAGCTTGCCTGACTTTGTAGTGAGGCACCAAGCTCCGATATCTTACTTTGTATCTGACCAATTGTTTGTGGAGCTGAACCCTTTACACTGGGGATATTTGGCGTAATAAGCGGCGTTATGATATACTGCAGCCCATATAGACAAATTGCACAAATTATTACAATAGCTAGTATCTTTACAACACCTCTTTTTTTCCGAGGTTGCTTTCTATTTTCGGTGATGCATTGCATGCAGAAGTCATCAATGGTGTCTACATTCTCTTTATGACAAATCTTGCATCTAGCCAAACTTCATCCTTTTACTGCTTGTCATCATTTTATATCATGATCCTAAAAATAAGATACTTAATGTCTCGGCTGTAACAATTTAGGATTGACCACCTAAAAATCGAGTTCTTGATTGTATTGAGACAAATTGATGGTAATTAGACCAATTCTAATCTATCTGGAACCACTTTGACGTTTGCAGTTTATCCTGTCTCTACAAAATTAGCTTAAACTTTCACTATAATTGAAACCATTACTATCATAGTCAAATCAGCTCCGGGCTGTCTTTACCATGCGTTCAAGAAACTGCGTCCGTTTTCTGTTAATTTATAGAGTTGAGTTCCTTTTTCACATCTCACAAGGCCATGTTCTTGTAAAAAAGTCAGATATTCAACTAGTTGTACCTGTGATAAATATGCCTTGTACATCATCTTTGTCTTTGTAGTCCCCTCTCTTGCAGTTTCCAGTATCGACGTAATGATTTCTGATCTGCTACGGTTCTGCACAGCTTGTATACCATCACTTATCATAAAAATAATTTGACAGAATATTCTGTATCAATGTTCTATTTCTTCACTACAGATTTCGTTTTCTTTTGGTTCTTCGAACCAGTACGATTAATGGCATACCATAGATTATCCCATTAATGCCATAAAATGCAATCCAGTGAAAATTAGTCTCCTGAGGGCAATTATTTCTCTTGTCTAATGTTGGATTTGTATTGGCATAGTTCGTAGTCGATGTTGATTCTTTACAATTGAAATTGTTAAGTGTATCATACCAGGCGTAAGAAACTGGAATGAAAACAGCGGACAAGGCAATTAAAAGTATTGGCTTGAGTCTTATCGATCTTTTGTCTTTTTCCCACATCTACGTTACAGCCTGTCTCCTTATTGAAGTACAAGCATTGTCTGAGACATATAATAGTTTAGAGGGCAAGAAACAATCGCATCCAGCGGTATCGGTGAAACGGTTATCAGATAATTATCCAGTATTTCCTACTACGATGAGAATCATAGATAGCCGTATATCGGTGAATCACATATAATTACTCCATGTCCACGTATGGAGGCAGAACTGAAGAGTTTGAACGAAAACATCACTATGGATATCTTCCAATAGCGGTGGCTCTGATGTTGATCTGCAGCCTAGTGACCATATTCGTAGTAAATCCCCAAGCGGGCGGATATGGCGGAGGTAATAACCCTCTATCCATGTGGGAAGCGGCAGGTCTTATTTGGGGCGGGGTACTCGTAGGATACATCGCTCTGGTCTTCAGGGCAACGTAAACTGAGAGGCTGATAGAAGCTCCAGTCAATCTAGCTTGAACTATATGTGATAAGTATTACTTGATGCTCTGTGAAGCCTTAGGAATTGAACTAGCCAGAACCTGGCTTTCGTCTCTTGTCATGCTGCCAAAACGCAAGACCTGAGTTCAAAACTAAGCATAACAACACAGCCACGGAGACAAAACTCAAAACAATGTTTGACAAGTCCAATTTTACAAATCCTATGAGAATACGGTCTAAAATAAACTCGATCATTGCATTTGAAAAGAAAACCGAGGCCTATTGAGGGCATGCCGCGCTAATGCCGATGCTGAATACAGTTGTAAGGATTACAATTAATGGAAGTTGTAGAGTTTTCATTTTGTGTCATTGGTCTACTTTAAATCCAAAACTATGGAGCAATCTATACGCACAACCTGGGCTAGCTCTCTGTTCGTGTCAGAAACCTCCATTCTTTTGTTCCGCAGAACCCTCAACAGTCCAGTTAGAATCCCTTCCACAGCCAAGTAAAATCAAGATCCTATAAAAAATTGCGTAAATCAAGGTGATAATATTTTGCAAAATTATCCTGGCCCAAAATTAGGGTTCTGGTCTCCATTACCTCTGGTTACCTATCATTACCAATGATTTATATTATAGATACCAAATAGAGGTTCCATGAGCAATACAAAAGAGCCCACAAGGGATATCTTTGCGGAAGCAAGACATAGCTTTGAGAAAATCAATAGCAATGTTGAGAAGGTAATTCCACAGTATCTGCAGTCATTTACCAATCTCCAGCAAGAATATCTTGCAGCTTGGACAAACTTTGTTAGCACCGCTATTTCTAGCCAGCAAGAATTTGTCCATAAGATTGGCATAGACACAAGAGCACCAGAGGCAACAATCAAAGTCATTCAGGACACTACTGATGAGGTTGTAAAGGCAGTTGACGTACAAAACAAAGTAATAACGACTAGCCTGGATGCTACACGACAGAACGTAAAAGCAGCAAATGCTACTTTTAGTTCACTTGCAGAGCTAAACCATAACATCGTCAACTCTTGGATATCTACGTGGAATAGAAAAAACTAAACCCCAACTTTTTCCTTTTTTTTGTTTCGAGTCAAATAAGAGAATTGATCAGTAGTATGGCTCATTAGATGCAGATTCCTTTCCAAGGCTGATTTCATTTCAATGACTTCATGATCATCTGGGCATCGACGGATCAATTCGTCAACATATGGTCTTGCCTCATTGAATTTACCTAATGTAATCAGGCAACTTGCCTTGCCGTAGATCGCCTGTATGTATGATGAGTCATTTTTCAAAATCTTGTCATATTTTTTTATTGCGTCTTTGTATTTTCCCCGTTCGAACAAGCTGAAGCAGATCTTATGAGGTCTTCTTTTGCTAACTTTACTAGCAATTTTTCTTCTAGGTTCTCTTCAAGTTGTCTTTCAAAGAGGCATCAGTGGCAAACCACAGTTACTTGTAGTTCAGTTGACGTTGTTAAAACAGAATAAGCTTGTCTTTTTTCTCATACATTCTGAAGGTATGTTTTTGCATTGCCTGGCATATCGTGGACATGGAATTTCTGTAGTTTCCATATCTCGAAACGTCACTGCCGAATTAGACCACCAGGCAAACGCCATACAATCAATTTGAACAACATGATATATGATAGAGTTAGCTATGCATCTAAGCACCTGTCTTTTTAGCAGAAAACCACGATTCAGCTTATATCTACAATTAAGCTGATTAAGGCGTATGAGATAGTGTTACGAATTATCTTTTCATGGTCGTCGTACTTGAAATAAAAAGACACTCTGTCTGGAGAGCGAAGGTGCGTGTTTCGTTTAAGAAAGTCATTGCCTTTAACGTATTATTTATGACAATCAGTGCAATGATTGGAGCATGAATAATCACAATCGTCCTATTCAGATAGAACTTTTTTTAAATTCTTAGATAATGAAATATTGTGGTGTAACCACAATGAACCATTGCCAGAAAAATAAGACACCATGCCATGGAGAAGAAAAAGTACAAAAAACCTTACAGAAGACGATATAGAGAGAAATTGAGCAGGAAAACCTCTCGTTGAATAATCTTAAGTAATTGTAGCAACATTGAGATAGCAATGATTTTCATAACGTTGATCAAATTCAGAAAGAAAGCAAGTGACGTAATAGAAGTGGGAAAAAAAATAATGCAAAACCTACCTCCTGACGTCAAAGTAATCGGTACATACTGGACTCTGGGAAGATACGATTCCGTCTGGATTTTTGAGGGGAAAGATCCAAAGGATGCAATAAAACTCTGGCTGCCAGGCGGAGAGGTTGTAAGAACGGAAACTTTGGTCTCGTTGCCCAGAGATGAAGCGATAAGACTGCTCTGACTGGAAATCTTTCAATCTAGTTCAAATGAAGGTCTGTATTGCACATCAAAGCCAGGGCAGTAGGCCGCAAATTCCTTTATTGTAATGATTTTGCATATTTTATCTTGGAATTCTGAATGTTCTGTGAATTTTCTTCTGCAGATAGGACACCGGTCTGGAAGAGTCAATAAATGAAATAATGGCCATCAATTATTAAAAGATGTATATTGCTAGAGTATTGCTGATTTCAAAAAATTTTTGTATACCATTTTTTCTATTTATTTTTATGACAGCGACTTAAACTTTTTGGCAGCTTCTTTTGCAAACTTTTCCAGGTCTTCTTTTGTTACTTTTGTCGGGTCTTCGGAAGCTAGTGACTTCTCATATTCATCTTCAGTATTTGACTTCATCTTCTTTTTTTCTTCCATGGTATAACCCGGCAAGTCCTTCTCTATTATATTTATCAGAATGTCATTCCATCTTTCTGTTGGCTACAAAATGCTTGATTAGCGTCAGGATATACGACAAAGTCCTAGTTGTACTCTGGTTGTAATTTGTACCGACATACCTCCTAGTTTCTTCAATGGCACTTGCCTTGTCCCATATTTCGTGCATAGTCGACCTTTCAATTGCCCACAAGCTATTGCTTGATGTGGTTACAAGTATTCTTCCTCCAGAATATTTTGCCTCAAATTCCTTTGATTGTGATAGAAGGGAAAATTTCTTCGATGATGCCAACTCGGTTGCCAGTAGACTCCAAAACTCGTCGAATTTCAACTGCGGTACAATATCAATGCCCAACATTTAACTTATTATAGTCTTCAATGAAATGCCCTAAAATAAAAAATCATGTAACATGGCTGCTTTATGACTTTATGACTTTGAGACTTCTACTGTTTGCCTAGTTTTGGTCCTGACCTGACATGGAAATTCAGGCAGCATCTACATTCTTTTTCTAGGCATTCTTTTTCCATAAAGTGGCCACAAATGCCACAGTCGCAATGCCTAAGTACGTTTTCTACACTACTCATTTTTTCACCTGTAATATTATAACGCATCCCAAAGATAAAACTATGTAAGGTTGCATAAAGACACAAAATAGTTTGCTTCGTCAATTCCAGGTTACGTACAAATATTCTCATATGATCTTATACTTTTGAATATAGCCTGAAGTAAGAAATATTATCGATATAACTGCCACTGCAAATACTAGATAAGCTAGCGGGCCATATTCGCGTCTTTGGAATAGCCCAACCTTATACTACTGTTAGCGCAGCTTTGACTAGCCCGTCGGGTAAAACATTCACCGCTGCTACTATGACTAGTTCTGATGGTTCTTACCAACTATATTATTTTACTTCCCAGTCGTATCAAGCAGGATATTGGAATCTTAACCAACGAGGGAGCAAGTAGAGGATTTTCTATCTACATGTCATCTACTAGTCCTGGCCCGTATTCCTTTACAGCACAAACTTTGATGGTTCGTATGTCATTTCTTTTCCTACTTCACCTTCGTATGAGACAGGAAACTGGTACATCACTATTACCAACTGGGGACTAACCAAAGTGATCTCGATATATTTGGAACCGCGAAGCTAAGAATTCCGCTAAAAATACTATCAATCTGGCACAAAAGTAGGGTATCAAAAGAATTCAGTTGGTATTAAGATATCTTGTATTGGATTTTGGTTAACAAAAAATCCTTCTGTTCAGTTCTGTCGCGAGAATGGTATTACTGCGACTATTCCCCCAATTGCAGCAATGACGACATAGTTTAATGGGGGATGGAATATTTTTGCAAGGTACCCCATTTGCGGAATTACATAGGCAACTTTGCCGATATAATTATCCTTTGTAATTGGCAGGTCTATTCCAGCAATGGAATCTGCATTAGCATCACCCTTTGTTCTTATCTCCAATGGATCCTGGCTTATTATCTGGACAACCCTGTGAACTATGAGCTCACCTCGGTCACTTGGATTGATAAAGGCAATTACGTCGCCGATTTTTATATTATCAAATGGAACATTTTGCTGCACCAAAATTACGTCATTTACCCCAAGGGCTGGAGTCATTGAACCGCTTGAGACTATATAAAATGGGCTTCCTGCCCCAAAAGCTACCTTGAATCCAACGAATATTACCGCAACCCCTAGAGCTACAATCAAGATGCCTTTTATATGGTGACCCTTTGGTGCGTTAATTTTATTCAAATTTAGTCCCGAGTGTCTTTGTTCTACATAAAATTCATATAAAAATCATATGACTGATAGTTCCAGAATACTAATACGTATTTTTTGTACGTTAGCTACCGACTAGCTACGAGTAAGATTTGCACTTGCCTATTTCAACATTTTTGTCGCAAAAACATCTTAAATTGATATATAATTTTTCTACCAAGTGCTGGCATGATAGGAATACCAAGAATAGAGAGCAAAACCAAGTCACGATATGATACCTATTCTGAGCGTTGCGGTGAAGTATGCACTATATGTAACCACTCCTTCTGTGAAAAACACCCGGGGATCTTTTTGACGGAGCAAAGATTTACTTGCGCAAACCATTCAGATGAAGAAGTGGCTCTTGATCAAATTGGATGGAATAGTTTTAACTGCCCAAAATGTGGTAGTGATTATTCTATCGGGAGAAAGATAGTAGCAAGGGAAATGTCTGGTAACAATGACAAACCAGAGGCAAGACGAGCTCCTGACGTGGCATCATCAAGTAATCGCAAAGAAATCCTAGGAGACAATCTTGTATGGATGACTCTTTCTTAGTTTCCAAATTGTTAGAGCACGCCATTCAAATAATGCAATTTGTAGATGGTAAAGAGAATTTTTTTGCTCTGGGCAAAGTCATCTTATGCTCATTACTTCTAGGGGTTACCTAAGATGATAGAGGGAGGAAAGACCAGCAAGCTAAAAGAGATCAAAGAAACCGTCTTTGGCGCAGTAGAAATAATCCGGCAGGCAGGAAAGCCCGACGTACAAGAATCCTTTGGCAAAATGATGGATATTGCCATGGTTGCAAGAGAAATCATTGAAGCTCTCAAATCTCCCGAGATGGTAAAAAACATAGAGAATTTTCGCCTGATTTCAAACAACATCAACGAGATCTCAGCTAAGATGCAAGATACCCTAAAACAGCTAGAAGGGACAGGCGTCATAAACGAAGCCGCGGGATTGATAAAATCCACCAAAAGCGCAATCGACTTGTTTGGAAACAATGGCCAGGATCTTCTCAAAACAAGCGCTGCTGTCATGGAAATATTGCGAACTATCAAGGCAGCACAAGATACAATTCGTACTGTAAGAAATACAGCCGGATTTATCCGAAATAAAATTACATAATTAGAACTGCAAACCCTGCTCAGGCACAAAAATCTCACTGGCAAGCATTATAATCAAGTTATGATGTATTGGAGAAGATTCAATATCTATTAGCACGCCATAAGACATGAAATACAAAAACAACTCTAAAGAATTGAAGAAAAGTTAGCTAAAATTTACATGTAAATGGCACATAAGATCTGGAACTATCTACAGTAATATTCCTGCAGACGTATTAAATAGAACCCCTGCTATAGTAGATGAAATGACTTGTAAAAACAACAAAACAGAATCTGCTCAAATGATGATTTGTATGCAAGCTGGTAAGAGAAGCTCTTTAGAAATATTTGTTAGTATACTTTCATGTCTAACTGAAGCGGAACTGAAAAAAACGCATATCACGCATAAAGCAAATCTTGATTCCCGTTTGGCATCCAAGTACATTAACTCTTTAGTGGAACTTAATCTGATTTCTAAGAAGGATCCTTCTTTCTATGTCATAACAGCAAGAGGTCGAGACTTTTTGAAACAATACGAAGAACTAATTGAAATGATAGAGCCCAAAAGTGCAAAGACCGTGCAAAGTCGTTTACCAAGCGACAATTTTACACCTTCTTTATCTGACAATGTGTTGGCATATTCTCCAAGAATTCAATCATAATAACATCTAATCCAAGTCTTTTACGAGGACATGCTTGCGCTCAAAAATTCCTGCATCCAGATTATGTTGTATGTTATGATTCGTTGAAGATTATTTTTGTTTATCGTTCTTTGAAGATACGTTCTATCTCTTTGTATGCCTCGACGTACCTCTTTCCCATCTTGGTGGTCTTGAACATTTGCAATCTTGAAGAAGAACTTTTTACGTTTTCAACCAAATCGCGATCTTGAAGAAATCGTACGTATTGTCCCGTCTTATCCGAGCCAAGATTACATCTGTACTTTATATGAGTCTTCAAGGACCCATTTTCACACGTCTCTAAAATATTCTCCAGTATATCAATCCAGTCACGGTTTCCCCAGCCCGTTACACTCTGTTTTGAGATATTATCGATGATGTGCAATTTCCACTAACTGGTACATATTCCTGATATGATTTATTATTGTGGTATATTTCCAATCTAAGATTGTTATAGAACTTGGATTCCATTTTAAGGTCATTTTGAGAACGATTCTACCGACTACGCGAATTACCGGCTAATTCACGTACATTAGATTCCAAGTATGACACTCAGTTTGTAGCTTTAATTGCAGGTTTTAGAATTTTTGTTTTTTGAACCTTGTTTTATTAGTGCCAACCAAGAATCTTGCCCGTCTTTGCATTGATTGATACCTCCTTAGTGGCTTCACCAAATGAAGAGACATCTGCCCTTACCACCCAAACGTTGTTTTCAAATGAAATCTTTTTGACACCAAGAATGTTATAATGTTGCTGCAAAAATCTAATTGTTATGTCTTCTGCTTTTTTACGATCAATCTTGTACGATGCCGTATGCACCAAACCCATGCCCATATAATAATATAAAATCATATAACCATTGTGACACTCAGTTAGCTACGATTCTTCCTTATCTTTGTGATCTATTTCAAATCCCTGACCTCAGCCTTCCAGTCTATCTAGTTGTCATCAAGTTTTCTTGCTTCGTGATTAGAAATGTCCTTGTGAATCACAACACATGATTGAGCCCAAAATGCCAGGTTACAGCGATAACATATCCACATATCCTCCGTTTTTAAGCTCTCACTTGCCAATAATTCTCAGTTAATAGTTTTCTTGTAGTCTTACCTTATCTATTTGTGGTAAAAATGTTATAGAGGATTGTATAAGTTTTGAAATATCATATCTGATTGCAATTTTTATCAGAATCAGTATCTACATTCTCCTGTTGCATCATAAGCATTGACTATAAATTTTTTCTACAAGAAAGTTGGTGTCACCTTAAAAGTAAATTTATCCTTAATGTAGTTACTTTGCAACCCGCAATAGAGACAGAAAGAAATACAGAGAAATTTCCTATTGAGGAAATCAATCTAATTTATGAGAGAGGCATTTCCCTTTTCTGTTCAGGTAAATATGAAGAGGCTATTGCGTATTTTGACAAAATTATAGAGACAAGACCCTCTTCTAAGATCGCCTTTGCTTTTAAAGGCCTAGCTCTTCAGAGGTTAAAGCGAGGTAATGAGGCAGCCCAATGCTATGAGAAAGCCTTGCTAAACTGAAGAAAATCACTAGTACATCACATTGGATTACATGGTATTATTCATTGGGCTTCATTGCTTACCTTATCCATAATCTTATTTGCAACGCATCAATATCTTCTTGTGATTTTATTTTCACACGATGCATTCCTTTACCAGTTCCTCCAAGCAAATCCTTTGAATCCCTTAATCTTGTGCCTTTAAAGAGAAAAAAGGTAAGATAACCAACGGTATCGTAAATTTCCTCAATACAGTAGTAATCTACTGGAACATTGCACCAAACTACCTTTATAGCATATCACACCCTAGAAATTTGATGAAAAACCGCAGTAGGTTTGAGATTGTCTTTATGATCTTGGATGCGGTAAGATCAGGTGACGCGACAAGGACAGGGATAATGTACAAGGCGTATTTGTCACATATGCAGGTAAAAGAGTATATATCGCATATGGAACAAAGTGCGTTAGTCCAATACGAAGCTGGAACTCAAGTGTACAGAATTACAGATAAGGGAAGTAAACTTATGCATTTGTACGAAGAGATTGTCGAGACGGTATCTTCAGGGCAAGAAGATGGATTTCTCAAAGTACAAGTTTAAAAATCGTTTATCTTTTCATTTTTGTTTTTAGTGCTTTTACCTGCGAGCGATTCTCCATTCTCATAACAAGCGTTAGCAGAGTCAAAGAATGCAAGTGCCTTGTTAATCAATTTCGCAGCGCTTGTACGGTCATAATTTGCATTGTTCAAGTATGAATTTCCTAGATCTCTAAGAGCATTCGCTTTATTATACCAGGCATTGGCGTGATTAGGATCTATCTCGATTACTTTATCGTAGCAAATAATGGCCTCTTCGTATCTTTTCAATCTGTGCATTGCAATTCCTTTATTGTTCCAAGCACTGGTGTATGCAGGATTTACTTCGGTGGCCTTGGTATAAGCTGTTATTGCATCTTCGTTCTTTCCCTCCTTCATTTTGGCATTGCCTTCATTGTACCAGGAATCTGGGTCGTCCATTTAGGTAACGCAATGGACTTTTCTTTTAAATTTTTACTTGCGATACAAAGACAAAAGGAAGATCAGTGTTAATTCCAATACTAAACTGATACCGTAATTGTAGTCTTGATTACATTTGTTACAACTATTGGAGAACCCAAGCTTTGCCAAACAAAGATCTGTATTGTATATTGCCCTGGTTCTTTTGGGATCCAGGACTGTGAACAAGAAAACGACTGTCCTGATAACATCGAGGCGGAAAGTCCTTCTAAATGTTCAGCTTGCATTTTTTTGTTTAGCACCTGTACTATGTAAGTGAACTTTTTTTCAGAGGGAGCATGATTTGTCAGTACGGACGAGATCCCTACGGATTGATATATTTTGACGGTATTAAGCTCATGGCCATCGTCACTGACCATTTTTGGCTGCGTAAGTGTAATATCGCCAAACGATGCCGGAGATGCGCTTGAAGATGACAGAGCAGAGGCATAGGATTCTTGGATTTTTACAGCTGCTATTATAGCTAATGCAACGACAAGTATGATAACTATTTGTTTATTTTGCGTGTCAATTGGGTTCATTTTTGTATATTTAATAATTACTCAGAATTTTTATGAAATCTTCCTATGCAACAACCGTTCTCATCTATGATCTTCCGCCTACGTATGAAAGTTTGTGTTGTCAACCTGTGCTGTAAGCGTTCTTGCAGGACCAGGAAGAAGAGATGTTTGATATGCCACAATCAAGGATATTGTTACCGGAGCTATAAGCGATAATGGCAAAAGCTTCTTTTTTATCGTGATTTCCATTTTGGTGTGCCATATATCTTGACGCGTCTTTGAAGTCATTACCATGTACAGTAATGAAAATTGTTAATAAATCGTGCTCACTGATCTGCTAATTGACATTTGTTGCTAAAATTCTTCGTATCTCTTGTTCTTTAATTTTTGAAATCTAGCTTAATTATCATTAAGGTTTCTTTTGTAGAAATCATTACCCCTTTCACTTAAAACAATGGTTTCAAAACCATCTGCATCGGTTTCCCTATCAATTAAATCCATCATCTCAAGCCAATTCAGATACAGAACGCATTTGTCATAGCCTAGATTACATTTTGTGGCGATCTTTGTCTTTTTTATTCTAGCATTATAATACAGCAATTTAATGAGTCGTTTAACTACATGCAGATCTATTCGCTTCGGTTGTCTTTTATTTGGTACCAGTTGTTCCGCACCTGCCATATGCGGTGTTTTCCATTTCTTGTCTTTCATTTAGTAAACGTCAGCACTCAAGATCAATGATTATTAAATATTAAGTTACTTTTCTATGAATTCATATAATAGAATTTCTTTGTGTTTTCAAAAATAGGTACATCATTATGGAAGCTAGCAGTAGAACAATTTGACCATACTGATAAATACACGTATAAACAAATTATGTAAACCAGCTTGACAAGAATTAGATTAGAGCCTCGATATAATGAAAAGGATTCTTCTAGAAAGAAAATAGAAAATGCAAGAGGTCGATCAAGATATCCTCCATTTACTATTTCCGCATCAAAGAATAATAACGATGGCACTCTTTTTATTAAATTTGTCAAGCCAATAGTGCTTGCGTAGGATGCTGGACCCATTTTGCAGAAAAATCAGATTTTATACTTGTATTAAAGACGCATTCAAGGAGGCAAAATCTTGCATCTGTAGGCAGATGTTTGACAAGCTTCCAGAGATTGTTAGATAAACTTCAAATTTCTAACTTGGTAGGAGCTATACGAGGTTGAGTAAATGACAGAAAATGAGAAAATCAGTCGTTCATCTTGGAGAACACTTGCCATCTTAAGCTGTTTGGGTTTGATAGCAATGTATGGAGAGACAATGGTATTGCCCGCAATTCCAGATTTCATAAGGGATTTTAACATTTCATATAGCACGTCATCTTGGATACTTTCTTCTTACCTAATTGCAGGAGCTGTCATGACTCCGATTGCAGGTAAGCTCTCAGATGTCTACGGAAAAAAAAAGATATTGCTTACTATTCTAGCAGTTTATTGTTTTGGCATTTTGGCCGCAGCGTTTGCTAACAGTATAGCGTTCATGCTTGCAGCAAGAATAGCCCAAGGCATAGTGGTCTCCATATTTCCAATAGCTTTTGGAATCATAAGGGACATATTTCCTATGAAGAAGCTTGCTGTGGCCCAATCTGTATTTAGCTCAACATTTTCTGGAGGAGCCGTGATAGGGTTACTGGTGGGTGCCGGAATAATTCAAAACTATGGATGGCATGCCACGTTCTTCTCAATATTGCCTGTTTCAGTGGGCCTGATACTTGTGATATCGCGATTCATTTACATTAGAAGAGCCACAATAGTGCCAACATCAAACTCACTGGAAACGATATCAGACAAGAATACAGTCAGAGCGGACCCATCTTTAATGCAAATAGACCTTAAAGGGATACTTGCACTTGCTGCCACAATAGTTTTATTTCTTTCTGGCCTCACATATTTACAAAACAGTCTAGAATCCACAGGATTTGAAATCACAGGACTCTTTGCAGCTGCAACGGTTTCGCTTGTGTTGTTTATAGCTGTTGAAAAGAGAACAGAGTCGCCATTAGTAGACCTCAAACTAATTACTCACAGAACCCTTCTTCCGGCAATTCTCATTTTGATGATAGCTGGTCTTTCCACATTCATGGTGTATCAAACGATACCTGTCATGGTGCGAAGCCCTCAACCACTTGGGTTTGGAGGAGATGCGTTAGCTACTGCAAATGTGCAGCTTCCATTTATGATTGTCTTATTAATTGGCACTGCTACATCGGGTTTCAGCGTAAATAAAATAGGCAATACAAGACTTGCAGCGATAGGAACCGTAATTGGCACCATAGGATTCTTTAGTCTCTTGATGTTTCATGCAACAGAATTTATGGTCGCTGCCTCATTGGCAGTAATTTCTATAGGACTATCGCTTTCTATTACGGGTGGGTTTAATGTCGTATTATTATCAGCTCCAATAGAAGCCAGTGGAATAGTTCTTGGAATGACAGTACTGCTTCTCATGGTTGGCCAGTCTATTGGACCAACAGTTACAGCGATGTATCAGCAGATGTATCAAGGGACAACAATAGCCGGACGATTCCCCTCTGCCGAAGCGTACAGTCTGATATTTCTTACAGCAGGATTGATATCGATTGTATCGGTTGTTCTTGCGTTAGTGTTATACAGAAGAAAAATTATTCCCTCAGCTATTCCTGATACTGCATCCTTAAAAGAGAATGAAGATAGATAACGATTCCATGAATATTGACTACTGAATGCTTTAGTTAACTGTTTAATTGCATTTATTTTCAGAGAATCAGAGAATAACAGAGAGTAAAATTTGAAAGCTCTGGGAGTTTATAGCTCTCCTATCTTTTTTGTTCTAAAACCAAAGTTTAGCATATACTCCATCTGAAAGACCTGAATAGAACCGCCAATGCATCGAACTAGATAATCTCCAGTATTGGCATTATCAAGGTTAACTCCCTCTATTACATTCTGTTTTGGAAATTGATATTTTTCAATAACTCGCCTCAAGTGGTTCCTAATAGTCTCGTCTTTGAGGCAGCTTTCAGCTATGAAGATCTTGTGTGATGAATCTAAGATAATAATCCTCTCTGTAGAATTTTTCTTCCAACATTTGGAGTAATTAAGGGTTTATTCTGTTATTGCCATCATTTGACTGATTTCTTTCTGGCGTTCAATGAGGGGTTTGAGTGTTAAATTAGGGATCTAACTATTATAGCTAAGAATTTGCATTTTCAGCTAACTATTCCTTATGTGGATAACTCTTAAAGTCAACACTGGTAAGCAATGGTTGATACTTTTTCCGAGCAAAACAAGATGGCCTTAGTATTCTGTGTAGAGGCTGTCTTGATGAGAAGAGGAAATACTAACTATCACTTGATAACAGCCAAACTTAATGCTAATTACAACTGCACTATCATGGATTGTTATGAGAATCCGGAAGCTTTGCGTAATGTACTCAAAGACGTGTATAAAGAAGATTACAATTCCATTATAAACGAAATCAAAATACTTTTAGATGAATTGGCCAATGTTAGAGAAATAGCTAATTTTTTAAGACTTATGCAAAGTTAAAGAAAATGTCAATATCTTTGATTCTATTCGGAATCTGGGTGTCATTAAATTTGTTTACGGACTATCTATGAAATGTGTTGTAAAGCCAGCTTGAGGGCTTAATTCTACTTTAAATAGATGTATCACGTCTGAGAAACAACGAATTAGATAATCCCCCGAATTTAGAACACTGATGTTTACTTCTTTGATAATTCTATTTTCTGGCACTTGATGATGTTCTTTAAGATCTTTTAGAATATAGTCAAGTGTTTTCTTATCATTAAAGCAGCTTGGAGACAAAAAGACCTTCCTAGAAGTATCTAGCATAACAACTCCTTTGGATGGACTTACTCCCATCCGACAATTCTCCCAGTTCTTGAATCTAGCATTACTCTCATGTTGCGAAAGCCAAATGCTGAAACAGCCACTTCAACCGTCCAGATGCGCTTTTTTAAAGTTATATTTTTAACATTAACAATAGAATGATGTTGTTCCAAGAACCTCATCGCTATATCTCTTGCCCGAGAGGTATCAATATGGATAATGGATGAACTCATGTCGTATATCATTGCTATGTAGAATTGAATATTTATTTACATAAGTACAATTGTTAGCTAACAATCTTCGATTTGATGTATTTTCATTTATGAAAATAGCCAAACATGTCATCAAAATGTGGGTTTTGGATCCGTGCTTCCAAGACCAGAACTTTTGTATTGATCTCAAAGCTTATCCAACAAATCATGAATTTTACAATTAGAAATGCTTCAACTAAAGATATTTCATTAATTTTGGAGCTTCTCTATGAATTAGGAAGACCAAAACCGCATAAAGGCGAGGATGTTAACGATTTTTCGAATCTCGTAAAGAAATATCTATCGGATTCTGACAAGATGATTTTGGTCGCAGAGCACAATAACAAAGTTGTTGGCATGGTAAGCATCATATTACTTTCCAGACTGAATAGGAAAAGACTTGAGATGTACATTCCTGAGTTGGTAGTTGCAAAGCTCTATCAAAATAAGGGAGTTGGAAGGGAGCTTTTGAACTCGTGCATTAGGTGGCACAAAAGAACAAATGTTACAGAATCAGGCTAGAATCAGGAAATCAAAGAATGGATTCACATCAGTTCTACAAGAAAGAAGGTTTTGAGCAAACAAGTCTATCTTTTGCCAAGGACATTGAATAACTCTCAAGGAGAAGGAAACTACTGTGGTGTAAGTTAACTTGCAGGGACTACTTCAAACCAGAAAGTTTGGTGTGCTGGACTAAAGCCTTCTTTACTTGCATCTATATCAACTTCAAACGTTCCAGGTTTCGAGTTACCGCCTATTTTCCAAGATAATTCAAAAGCACCGTCAGAATCAGTTGTTCCAGTAAAGTCCTTTGTGGTATTACCTGAAGCATATATTACATGCACTGATACAGGGGCATCACTTACTGGATTTGTCCCATCTGTTACCTCAACTGTCATGGACTGGATACTTCCTCGCGCTATGTAATCCTGTTCTGCAAGATCAATGTGCAGTGTTCCAATTGTAGAATTTTGTTTGCTTGCGGGATTATTTTGTACAGTTGCACCAGTATTACTTGCAGATATCGTCGTACCATTTTGCAAAATCACCTCAATTGATGATACCGGATGAATCTCTGCCCAACTAGAATGTTCTAAATCAAACACATAGGAACCTGTCACCTTGACATGTGTGCCAACTGGTGGAATATCGATATTATCAATAAAGTCTTGGCATGATGCCACTGCATCTACCTGCTCTATGGGATTTTGGCATATTGTTTCCAGTACTATATCACCATGTTGCTGATCTACATTTGCTTGATTTATCATGTCATGATACTTGGGGTCTAGCGCTAGTCTGATATGATAGTCTCCGTCTTTTTCAGCCCTGATGTTTTCTATGGTTCCAGTAACCTGGGTGCACAGATCTATAATGTTGAGGCGTTGTGGGTGGTATACGTGCTCCCATAGAATCTGGTCGCACTGGACTGTTTCTACGACGATAACACCATTTGAGACAAGATACTGTATCCCTTTTACAAATTCGGAATCATCAATTTGACCTTCTGACCACCATTTTGCGTTGTTTTTAATCCACGATGGTATGCCCTGAGATTGAGATGAGCTTGGTTTTGCCTCAGATATCTTCATTATTCCTTGGTTGATTAGATACTGTATCCCTTTGGTAAAATCAGAATCTTTTATCTGTCCTTCTGACCACCACTTTGCGTTGTTTTTAATCCAGGCTGGAATAGATGGCGTCTGAGTCATTGCGCTAGCTGAAAGACTAACTAGAATCACTAATGATATGACGAGAATCAGAGAGGGATTGAGGTTTCTTGCCAATTTACAGTCTAGCTCAAGTAAACTCATAACAAAAGTGTTATTGTAGTTCAAATTTGGCTAACCCCATGACAGTAGCAGCTATAGATAACTGCAGTTGATTTGGCTATATACTAAGCTGTAATGAATGATATAACGAAAATAATAATGATAAAGAGGGATATTCCGTAACAAAACGCCAGATTGTTTTTATATTAATTTATGCCCTGAAAAATCAATGAAATACCGTAGTCGTGCAGAGATTACAGCAGTGATACTCCAATCTGCAGCCACAGGAGCGACAAAGACCAGACTAATGTACAACGCTTATTTGTCATATGCTCAGATAAAAGAATACCTGAGATTTTTGGTGGAAAATGAGCTCCTAAAATATAAAGAAGGAACACATCTTTACAAGGTAACTCCAAAAGGACGCGAGTTCCTGCGTGTAAATGAAGAGATCAATGAATTAGTCAATCCGGGTTATTATAATGAAAAATTAAAAACAATCGAGCTCTAGTTTTGTATTATTTTTTGTTACGATGATATCATAAAACAAAATTGGATTTAGGTCTGCTCCACAACGAACGCATTTATCTTTATGGTACAAAGTGCTTACAAACACACTTTTTTCCATCGGAGTTGGAATGTACGCAGTACCCGTGAGGGTGATGATCATATCGCTGGTGGTTACAGTCCATTTCATTACAAATGTCGTAAAGACTCATATCCCATATCGTGTAGTTTTCCGAGAATTTAACAAGTATCATTCAATATGCGACTAATACTTGCCAGATAGGAAGGAATATGGTAGCAAAGAGGCAATATTGGAAATGCAGTATATTGGGAAGGACGAATGCGAAACTACCATATCTACTCTCTAACTTTGAGGCATAGTATATTGTTTGAGATGAAGTGGCAGCATATTGCTATTTTATGCACTGATGAACATTGAACTTGTGGGAAAAAAGGAAGACCCTTTCAGGTCAATTTCTTCTTATCTTCTTCTAGTCTTTGTTTTTGATTTTGATTTTGCTTTCGATTTTGCTTTTGCCATGTAATATGAGAATTTACATTGCTATTAAGCGTTGAGAAAACTGATCAAAATTATACCGATATCAAAATTGTGTGAAATATAGTTAGAACTTTTGTCATATCATGAACTCACTAAACAAATAAGAATATTCAACCTTGAAAACCATATTTTGGCAAAACATATCTCCAGCTTGTGACAATAGGAAATAGTTTGGCAAGCTGTAATTTTAACGGTAATGCAGTTAAAAGCTCGTTTTTTCTCTACAGGAATGTGACAAGTCAGTACAATGATACCAAGACCTTAGATGCAGTTAGAAAACTTGTTCCCGACTACATGCAAGAAGATTCTTTAGAATCCCTACTAAAGTGGTTCAAAGGCTTCATGCACTGGATGCCAGCCAATCTAGTTTGCGGAAATTGTAATTCTGGTACCAATAATGCGAAGGATACTGGATTTATGCAAAGAAAACTAGAGATCGGAGACTCTTGGAAGATACCAAAGACAGAGGTTTATACGTGCAATCTTTGCGGTGCCATGCAATACTTTCCAAGACACAATGAGGTATTGAAGATTGGCAATTCTAGAATCGGCAGGTGCGGGGAGTGGTCAATACTCTTTGGAGCCGTCCTCAACTCGCTATCATATCAATCAAGAATTGTTCAAGACTATCTTGATCACTGTTGGAACGAGGTCATAGTAGATGGAAGATGGGTTCATGTGGACTCGACACTGGACTATCCGACATCTCTAGACCACCCGCACTACTATGAAAAGAATTGGGGGAAAAAATATCTGTATGTCCTTTCATTTTCATCAGACCAGGTAGAGGATGTTACCCAAAGGTACACACAGGACTGGGAAAGTGTGCTGTTACGAAGACAGGACTTGAAAGAAACTGGAAGTGATACACAATTGGGTTCCATCTCTGACTTGCAGAACCTATACTGCTCAATCAAGATATCATGAAATTAGAAAGATTTTATCGCGATATTAGGCCAACATAGCTCTTCTTTTCTTTTTGCCTGAAAAATGATAAGGCAAGAATCACGGCAGCAAATATCTCTATCGTGGTAAAGCTGCAAAAATAGAATCCACTTTTTACGAGCAAATTTGCGTTGGATTTCGCTAGTGACTAGATTATAACATATGTTATGATTAGTTGGAAATGAGATAATTCAGGTCCGTATTTTACTAATACATACTCACGCTATTAGTTTGATGAACAAAATTATGATGCATGAATAATGAATCTGGCCATACATCTATTTCCAAACCTAGCAGACCGTTAGGTATTACAATTATTGGTCTAGTTGAAATCTTGGCTGGAATTATCATAATTTTGTCTAGTATATCATTGTCTTTTCTGGTTACATTATCTTCAAAAAATGTGTCAAGTGAATCTGAGCCATCTACTCGAGAGATCACTTCTTTGGTGAGATGAAATGAAAATCGGTCTGAAAATCGCCATTATGTTCTCTTTATTTTCTCTAATGATCGGAGCTTTAGGCTATGTTTCCTTGATTGAATTGGACAAAGCGACTGAACCAATAACACTAGATAATCAGAAATTACTTGGGTCTAGCAAACAGATTATCTTCATTTGCGTATCAATTTTTATAATTATCGCAATTTGTTTGGGTGCTCTTATAGGACGCTCCATAGTAAAGCCAATGAGAAATCTCCAAAACCATGCAAACAAAATTGCTGGGGGAGAGGCGGAATTCAAAATTGATTCCATAGGAAATGATGATGAAGTTCATGATCTTGCTATTTCGTTCAAATCCACGGTAACTTCATTAAGAAAGTCTCAAAAACTTTATTCCCGTTCTGAAAAAAAATACAGAGATTTGTATGAAAACTCGCCAGCTCTGTATCGTACAATTGATACAGACGGAATCATCATTAGTTGTAATAAATCGTATGCTGAGCGTTTGGGATACTCAAAGGACGAAATTATTGGGGTGTCCATATTCAACCATGTCGCCGACAACAATATCGAAGCTATGAGAAAATCATTTGAAACGTGGAAAAGTACAGGAACTGTTAAGGATAGAGAAATTTGGCTCAAGACTAAAGATGGAACCGTTTTCCCAACCCTCATTAGTGCAAACAATCTTTATGATGAAAATGGTGGCCTGATAGGAAGTAACACCATTATAAAAGACATATCAGCAGTTTATGAGGCAAAAAAAAGAATAGAAAAAGAAGCATTAATGGAACTGCAATTTGCAGAGCTTAAAAAATTGGATAAATTAAAGGATGAATTTGCTTCGATGATAACACATGAGCTCAAATCCCCCCTTACTCCAATAATGGGTAGGTGTGACATGCTAAAAACACCTGGCTTGCTTGGCAATCTTAACGCCCTTCAATTAGATTCAGTCAATAAAATCCATAAAAACGCTAGAAGATTGGAACGGTTAATTCGAGATGTGTTAGAAGCCCAAAAACTGGAAATGGGTCGCGTGAAGTTTAATAAAAATAAAATCGATGTGACTGAGTTTATGACAGAGATACATAGGGACTATTTACCACTTATGAAAGAAAAACAAATCGATTCCATAAATTCAACGGAGGAAAAATTGATTCTAATAAGTGATGAGAACAGAATCAGACAAGTAATCGATAACTTGGTTCTTAACTCTGCAGATTTTACCCCTGCAAAGCAAGGAAAGATCGAGATCGGTGCAAGAAGTGAGGATAGCAAGATTGTCTTTTACGTAAAAGATAATGGCGCAGGTATTCCCAAGGAAATGCAACCAATTATGTTTAAAAAATTCTACCAGGCTGATACGTCGCTTACAAGAAAGCATGCGGGGACGGGCCTTGGACTGGTAGTCTGCAAGGGAATAATCGAAGGTCTTGGAGGCAAAATATGGTTTGAAAGTCAACCTGGAACAGGTACTAGCTTCTTTTTTACAATTCCAAAAGAAAAATAATTGGACTAATTTACTTAAGAGATTTTTTCGTAAACTTTTGGTGTATCCAAGTTGCGATTCCTCTTCAATGAACTGGTGTATGTTTATTTTTTTACATACGGATCCTTTTTTGATTTGATTCAAGACGTAAGACGTGACAATTAAAGAAAGAGTTTGGACTGGGGAGCTGCTGGCATGAGAGGTTTGCTGATTGACGACAATACAGAAATCACTGATATGATGGGCCAATTTCTGACTCTGCATGGATATGATTGTACCGTTTCAAATAATGCAGAAGAGGGACTACAGCAAATTTTGGATAAAAACTATGATTTTGTGCTACTAGATATGGCTATGCCAGAAATTAGCGGAATTGATGTCATAGAATTTCTTGAAAAACGAGGCGAGCTAACAAAACAGAAAATAATTGTTCTAACAGCATCTGCTGTTACCGACGAAGAACTTGCTGATTTGTTAATGAGAGGCGTTAGTAAATGCTTGAAGAAACCAATTGATCTAAACCGTCTGCTTGATGTCATTAAATCTTGTACTGGATCAATGATGATGAACTGATCATCTGACAAATAAGAAATTCAAACTTGAAGACCATCTGCGGTAAAAAAAACTGTTACAAGTATGAGCCACTGATGGTTGTAGTCTTGTAAGACACGTATTTTTTACAGCAAAACTCATAGCAGCCAATTGTAAATGCGAGCAAACGTTAGATCCAAGGAAATTGTCCCTATGTTATCTTTTTTTCTAGCTCTGTAATTTTCTTCTTAATGCCATACCACTGTTTTTCGATTTGATGCTCCTTTCTTTCTTGTTCTTGCAAATAGCCCAGAATCTGGGAATATTCGGTATAATTTCGTTTCTTGTCTCTAAGCTTCGTTCGAAGAGAGAGTACCAGTCTGTGCTTGCTTGATAATATTACAGATTTACGGTTAAGCTCAAACATGTATTTTTTTAAGAGTGAGTTACTTCTCATCACCTATCTGGGTTTTTGTTTGAACCTTAAACGTTTGTAACGTAACAGCTTGGGCGGACTAAACCGTGACTAATTTGGGATCTTCTAAAATTATTTTGTATTCAATTTTATTATTCTCATCCTTTGATACACCGTATGTCTTTTTTATGAGGTCTCTTACTAGTTCAATGTCAACTTCAAGCAACTCTTCGTATGGGTCTTTGCCCATGAATCTTTCAAAAAAGTCCTCTTTTTGCTTTGGAAGATCGGAATCATCATAACTGATAGAATATTCTGCAGATACCTTTGGCGATCTTTTGTCTTTGCCATACTGCAATTTTTTTATGTGTGATGGCAGCTTTTTTTCTATATCCGAGAGAATAATCAAGGGGTCGGTTCGTCCGCCTGCATAATAGCGCGAATCTACTGTAGTAAAACTGAATCTAACCTTGCACCACGCTTGCATGCACTGAATACATGTATGATCAATAAGAATGGTCGTAAAGTTCAAAAAATGATCCCGCAGCAGGTCTAAAGCCTTCCCAACTTTTTATTATAAACAACTACAATTTAGTTGAATCTATCCACGTATTAGGTCAGCCCAAGACTTGCGCTCAACCATCGGAATCTTGTGCGGTTTTCCTTCAGCTTTTTCCCTTATCAAGTCCACTGCAAATTCAGCCTCGACCTGCAGTTCTTTGGAAATTCTTCCAGGAAAGAGGTTTGCTGGTCCAGAGATGTTGTAATTAATCTGGACTTCAAGAAGTGTTGTGTTTCCAAGATGGGTCAACACAATATCCTTTGTTCCAGTTATCACACCTTTTGTCCAAAGTATGTGTATTGCTTCTTTTGGCAGGAGTGTTATCTTTTGGTGACACTTGTCAACTTTGCCAAGGGTAACCTCGCGAACTATCTCATTTTCATTTATAATTACATAAAATAAAAAAAGAAATAGGGGTTCTATGTGGTCAATTTTCGTTATTGTCGTTGGCATTGTTGTCTTCTGAATTAATTTTCAGCTTTTCAGCAGGCGCAATGTCAATAACACAGACTGCTTGAAGATTGTGGTTTGAATCAAATACTGGACTGAGTTGGAATGAAACAACATTCTGGACACTTGTTCCAGGTGAGATTGTTGTAGTCAAACCAGTCAGCGCGTCGGTTCCAGTAAAGGTTGATGGTATATCTCTCAATTGTATGCTGTTTCCGTTAACATTTACCTTACCTGGTGATTCAAATGTAATGTCAACAACTCCTGGCCCGCCACCGCATGCACCTTGAGATGCAAGCTTTACAAAGTGGTTGTGCCACACTGGGTCGTTGGCATTTTTCTGTATCGCGCTGTCTAATACTCCTCCATGAGTAGTAGCAACAATGATCCCATCAAGTCCTGCGCCTGTGAGTATGCCGTATCCAAAGGCACCGCCTGAGCCGTCCTTTGGAATTAGACCGTGAGTGACGAGCTCTGCTTCAAGTTCATTGGTTTCTGACTGAGTTATGGCAATTTTGATTGCCAAAAAGTCACCCACTGCGCCTGCAAGTGGAAATGCTAATACAGATGCCACAAACGCAGCAACTAAAGATGCTGCAACGTATTTTTTGGGCTTCATAGTTTTAAAAATTCTTCTCACGCATTATTAAACTTCTGTAGTCCACAGTTTCGAATAATTAATCTAGAGCAATTACTCCAGGAATAAAGCGATATTTTTGCTTATTTTCTAATTTATTATTGTCTTGCAGTATTGAAGAGTTGGTATTGATTTTAGATTTTCATATTGCCTGCGGGTCAGCATTACATCGTACTCTTTTGTCGAATCTTTGAATTTGAATCGAACCGCCATTTTCTTGCTTTGGTAGATTAGGACGTCATTGAGCTGTGCGGCTTGAACGCCTTCCTCTGTTTCAAACGCGCTTTTCATCATACCTAGTTATTTGTAAAGGGAGCAATTATCTAGGATGGAATTTTTGCCAAAAAATCTGTTCCACTTTGGAATTTCAATGGAAAAGCGTAGAACCAATTAGCAACTTTTATCACATTTTTTATTAATTCGTAATGATGACTAGTCGCAAAGATGAACGAGGCATTGTTCTAATAAGACGCAAAGCCTGACATGAAGCATATGTGATAAAAGAATTTCGGAAAATAGAGCAGGTTACGGAAATTCAAGGGATAATCGGAGAGCATGATTTGTTAGTCAAGCTAGACGTGTCCAGTGGAAGCGAGGAATGCGAGATAGCTAACAAGAAGATACTAGATGTGGACAAGGTGCGTTCTATTGAAAGTCTTGGCATCTATGGCAAAGATTTCGTGATGTTTTGCTGATATCTTCCACGATATATAAAAAAATAAAGTACCAAGTACTAGAACAATCTTGCATGGTTACTTAAGTAAATAAAGCGCGCTATAACGACCATGCTTGACCAACCAAAAGGAATCATGCCATTACTAGAGGGTCATGGTTATGATAAGGTAAGAAAGGGTCTGGTATCGGTGATTCTTGAAAGAGCTCTTTTGGAAATAGGCGTTGGCACTTACTACAAAGTGATAGATGAACTAAAGAAAAGATACCAGTGCTATCTTCCGGATTGCTACGAACATCCAGAGTACCTCAATGACATACTCAAAGACTTGTATGGTAATTCCTACGGACACATGATAAAATCAATTACCAAAGGGCTAGAAGAATTTTCCTATCAAAAGCCTATCGCAAAATTCATCGAAACAGTACGAAAATAAAGCACGAAATTTCAAATTCTCTTTGAATTAATTTTGCAGATTCAGGCCGATGGCTTAATTCTATATCTTAAAGACAATGAAATTGGCATTCCAAGCGGCGAACAAATTTTATCTACTCAAAAATTTTTCCAATCACAAATGACTGTGATTTAATGGATCTTATCTTTGAGACCTTCTTGAATTTTTATGGCGCTAGTTGGACAAACTGTCTCACATGCTAGACAGTATATGCAGGCTTTTTCCGCAAAAGGATCTGACTTGTCATACTCGTTTAGATTGTTGCCTGGACCGTTTGAAGTTGGGCCTTCTTGTGGTTTGAGATTCCAACCAAAAACCAAAACTGGGCACGCACTTAGGCAAGCTCCGTCGGCGATACAAAGATCAAAATCGACGGCTACATTTGTTCCATGGATTCCAAGATAGCCCTTTTCTGACACGCGTTTTTCAATAATTTCTTGATCATGTGAATTTATGCCAGTAAAATCAAGTTCTCTTTGAACTCCTTCGCCCCAAATATCATGACTCTCCGCTGATACCTGGTTCTTGTGTTGGTCTGTTTTTCTTGGCAGCGTTTTGTAAAAGTCTGGATCAATAGGCATGCTCCATACTCTTTTTGGTATCATTTAACACTATTCCTGGTTTCATCCAGCATTTTGGAATTATTGTCAAAGACTTGAGATATTGCCATCATAATAATACCGTATTTTCTCTTGTACCTTTTGCATAGGAGCTACAAGTGTCAAGAAATTCAGTGGGGCAAAAATAAATTATTCTATAACATTATTAGAGGATAATCTGTAGGAAAAATATTCTATCTTAAGTAACAAGACGTAACAGGACACACAGACAAAGATTCTTCAATCACTTGATCTATTAAGATACAACAGGAAAAGGTGAACTGAAAATGATGACATGGTATTCGCATTTGATTCAAAAAGGAAGTCACATAATAGGAATTTATCCTAACGAAGAAGCAAAGCTTGATGCCGCCCTTGAATTTCTAAAAGACGGGTTATTTCGTAACGAAAGTGTAATGCTGATAACTGATTCAATATCCAAGGGAAAAATAGTAAAGAAGATGAAAAACCAATGGAATTTTGACACTCAAAGGCTTGTTGCAACAAATGATATTATTCTAAAAAATGTTTCCGAGTGGTACTTTGAAAAAGGCAAGCCAGACTCCAAGAAAATAAAAGAACAATGGTTCAAGTTGGTAAGTCGTTTACTAGACGAGGGCAGAAGCGGTGTTCGTGTTTTTGAAGACACTAGGCCTTTTTTTAAGCGAGGATTTGCAAAGGAGTTGGTTGATTATGAGTCAACGCTTGAGCAAAAATTTGATTTGCCCTTGACTGCTGTGTGCGCCTACGAATATCAAGACATAGACACACTTACCCCCAAGCAGTTTTCGGTACTAAAAGAGCACCACGGTCTTGTATGGGCCTAAGTTTGATTAATCAAATGGCACAAGAGTATAAGCTGGAACTGGATTCGTTGTGTAATACTGTACTAGATGTTAACGAAAACATTCAGGCAGTCTCAGTTATCAACAAACAAGGAAGAGCAGTACACAAGATAGCTCGTACCGGAACCGATCTGCCCATGCAGGAGCAAGAAAATGAGATGCTTTTGATGCAGACTGCGATAACCATATCCATGGGAAGAGATTTTGACGAGCCTTTGGGTGAGATTGGATTTGTCCATGTAGAAAGAAAGAACCTCTCACTTTTCTCGGTTCCAATAGGTGACTATATTGTTCTGGTAACAAGCAAGGCTGCCATCGGTTCCATATCACTTGTCAGAAAGGTAGCTACTGCAATTAGAAATTACAAGATCCTCCCTTGAACCTATACGACACCAAAAACATCATCTGCTCAAAATGTAACAGGTTCATAGGGGAGATAGAGTATGACGCTGAAGTTACCCTCCCAAGATGTGGGCGATGTGCCAATCCCATACCAGAAGGGGATCCCACCTGGTCTTATTCTGTACCCACCGTGAAATTTGTTATTTTCTAATCATGTTTGCCATACCAACGAAAGTTACTACAAGGTAGACTTTTTACGTTTGATATGTAAAGTACTTGTTTTCATCTAAAAAAATGGCGTAGATTTTGTGCAGATGATAAGTCCAGAACTTTCATTTTGTAAATGTGAGGCCATGTTATGAATCCGTTGTAACTAAATTGCCATAATTGTCGATCATGAGGAAATGCAGCAGATCTTGTTCTGTACTTTTGACATCTATTCCAAAATACGGTATCATGTCAGGTAGTCATAAACCAGTTTTTTGGATACTGACCAGATCTAATTTGCAAATGTTCACGTAAATTTTCTTACTAGTGATATAAAGGATCGATATACAAAGAAAGCAATGACTATCAATATCAAACATGCCCACTTCAGGCTCTCGGTTGCAGCGGTCATGACAGCAATGATCTTGGTGACTGGCGTAATTGTTCCAGCCATAAACCAGGCTTATGCTACCACAACCGTTGGCGGCGAAGCTGAAGCCATATCAATAAGCTCACCGCTGGGACAAGTTAACTTCATGGACACTGGTCCGTTATTGTCATCAGGAAGCGAGATCGATGCGACTCCTATAACGATACAGAATCCATTAGCCACAGCAGATGGACTGGTATCAGTTACTATGGGTTCTTCTGATGCTGAAAGCCAGGCTGGATTAGGTTCACTGGTGTTGCTACCAGGTGATGCAAACCAGATAACTGCGTACTTTGCAATGGCTACATCACATGCTACTTGCTCTGGAGTTTCCGGATCGAGTGACATCACAAGTCTTACCATGGCAGGACAAAACATTCAGGTCACTGGACAGCCAAACCAGGTTGTGTCCGTGCCAGGAGTGTTGACACTCACCATAAACGAGCAGGTCATTACCCCTAACAGCATCGAAGTGAATGCGCTCCACTTGCACACGGCTCTTGGAACAGACGTGATAGTTTCCAGCGCATCCAGTTCAGTTTCCTGCTCAACCACACTTGGCGCTCTATTCACCCTAGGTCTAGTTCAGACCGCATATGGGTGGGAAACCAGTTGTATTGACTTCACTACAGGAGGAGGCTGGGTACAGCCACCACCTAACAAGGGAACCTTTGGCTTTGTGGCTGGCTACAAGAATGGCGGAACTAATCCAAGAGGAAACTTTGAGTATCACGACCATAACAATGGAATGAACCTGCACGCACTAGATGTGGCATACTACAAATGCGGTGACTTTGACAAGTCTAGAATATTTGGCGGTGACGCCAGGGTCAACAATGTCTCCGGATACTGCTACAAGGCCTACGTGCAAGACAACGGAGAGCCAGGTAAGAACACCGACTACTTTGCCGTGTGGGTATGGGCTTCATCAACTGGTTGCCCGACTGATGGTTCTGGCCCCCCAGCTGGGACGTCGTACTATGCAACCGGTAACTATCTGGGCGGCGGCAACATACAACTACATACTAAATGAGAGTCCTTCAACTCTCAACCCTATCTTTATTTTTGTTAGATGTAGGCGATTCATTAATGCGTTTTTTAACAATGAAAATCTGAAACTTTTGTAAGCTTCCATATCATGAGAACTTTGAATGTCATGTTTTTCTAGCGGTTATAACTAATGCTATTCTCTTCCAGCTGCAAAGAAATTTGAATTAATTTTCCGTTTCTATTGATCACCATTGTAATACTATTTCCTACGTGTTTTTTATGAATATACTCTGAGATTTGAGCAGGTTCCTCAACCTTGTTTTTGTCTATTTCTTCTATGATGTCTCCCTTTCTCATACCAGCATTGTCAGCAGGGCTAAAGGGCTCAATGTGTATTACAAGTGCACCCTCGCTTACAGGCAATCTATAGTATCTTGCCAAGTTACGAGTAATTTTCATGGATGTTATTCCAATCCACGGTCTCCTAACATGCCCTTTCTCAACCAGTTCCTTTAAGATTGCTTTCGCGGTATCAATTGGAACGGCAAATCCTATTCCTTGTGCGTAAGGCATGTTTGCAGTATTGATTGCCACTACCTCGCCTGTTGTATTTACTAGTGGTCCCCCAGAATTTCCAGGATTTATTGCAGCGTCTGTCTGGATCAATTCTAGCATTCCATTTTCCGTTTGAATGCTTCTATTAAGCGAGCTTACAATTCCCGATGTTACTGTTGGGCCTCCAGTCAAACCAAATGGATTTCCTACCGCAAGTACTATCTGACCAACCTTGAGGTTGCTTGAATCACCAAGCTTGGAAACTGGAATCTCTTCTTTTGTTTCTATTTTTATCACTGCCAGATCGGTTGGCGGATCCACTCCAACAACTTTTCCACTAAATACTCGGCCGTCAGACAAGGTTACTTTCAGCCTCTCTGCATCATCTATTACATGATAATTGGTGAGGATGTAACCATCCTTATCAATTATCACTCCAGAGCCTACACCTTCCACAGGAAATACTCTAAATATCTGATCCTGAATCATTCTCACACTTGCAATGTTTACTACGCTTTTGCTGATCTTTTCTACAGCTTCAACTAGAACCTCTTCTGTCACAGGTATCATTTTGTTTGAGATTCCCCTTGAATAGATTGTAGAATTTTGTATCCTAACTGCATGTTGTTTATAGGTGTGTTTCACATATTTTGACTAACTAATTAAAAACTGAGTCACACAATTTGCAAAATTATATAATCAAATTGACGTGACTGACTTGTACGAATCACAGTCAACTAATAGTGTGGATTTCACATTATTGGTAAGGCGTGATAAGAAAATTTGAAGTTCTATATTGAATTTGAACCATGCAGAGAATGCAAGGCAATCATTAGGGAAATGTCAGAGAACACGGACGAAATCCAAACAGATGAGGGTTCTAAGAAATTTTTGCGACACATAACATATAATCATAGTGAGATAGTACAAGCTATAATCAAAGATTTCCCGAAAGAAGCAAAAAAAGAAGATTTCCCTTGGTTCAAATAAAATATTTCTAATCTCTTCCTTGCTTTGAAACCAAAAACTTCTTCCACCGGGTTAATGGTACCTTTTTTGAAGAAGCAGGGTAAAAAGACGGAAGTTTGCTTCTTTTCTGCATTGTCGCTGCTGTTTTCCCTTTTCTTTTAAATTTTAAGTCTATGACTAGTCCTTGCAGATATCATAATTATTGATATCAAAGCAGCTGCTAGCACTAGTGTGACTACCGTGCCAAACTCTGGAATTGACGTGGTCTGAACATCGATCTTGACTAGCCCTGATGTCGATGTATCAAAGTAATTTCCAGTCTCTCTACCAGAAATAGAAATAACATAATGAGTTACGGGCGGAGGTTGCTTTATGGTTAGGGTTCTATCATCGTCTCCTACCGGCGCAAACAGGTATTGCCTGCCCAAGCTTTGAGCTTCTGAAGATAATTTGTTTCCTGCGTCGTCGACTGTGAGAATGTCATAATATACGTTTGAATACTTTTGGTTTGGGTCAAAATTCTTCTCAAATGAGAGTCTGAGCTCGACTGGGCACCCTTGTTTTGGTATTGATGGACTGTATCGATACTCAATTATCATATTACCAGTATCTGTGTTGTGAGAATCATGAATTGAATCCATCTGCATGTTTGGAGTGGCACAGTTAGTTGGAGGTGGAGGTGGCGGTGGCGGTGGAATAACTATTTTTATGAACGCCGGTTCTGTCAAACTATTTCCTGTTTCCAATAATTCAAAAGTATATTGTGCCGGAATTGGAGACTGTATCACATCTGCAAAGACTTGAGCTTTTACTGGAAAAGGAAGACTTGGTACTACCCAAATATTGCTGTCTACACCCTTGTGCCACCCTACCATCCAGGCGTTGAATGTTCCGGCAGGAACTGTTACATCGGCTTGGCCCTCCGGAGTTACCGGTTGACCTCCTACACCTCCGTTTCTACACCAAGCAGGCAAGCCAAAGTCTTTAGGCGACTCGCTTGTAGCACACGAGTCTAACCAAGCTATGGTATTTTTGTATATATTTGCATAGTCAGAAATGTTTGGATCCGGATACATTGGGTCGGGAGTTACCATCCCTATTGCGACTGAGCCCTTTTGAATAATCGAGCCATCTATTGCTGCGAATTCCAGATTCCAACCATTTCCATCAAGGGTTTTACTCTTAACCCAAAAGTCAATCTCAAAAGGAGCGCAATTATTATGGTCAGTCCAACAGACGTTATACCTGAAATAATCGCCTTGCTTTAGACCTTGGCCAGGATACCATGATTCTGCAAAAATAGGAAGGATGCCAGGAATGATTCCAGCTAGAATTATTGCTGTGTAGCCAATTGCAACAAGAAAAAACCAGCTTGCCACTATTGTCAATATGACATCATCCTAGATAAATTCGCTCATGGTATGAATTTTTGTGCCCATTACGCACGAAAATATGAGAGATATCAGGAATGATTCCAGCTCTAAATTATGTAAACTGATTGATCAAAACAATTGATACTGCCAATTATAATTTCAAATCAAAATGGAACGAAATGAAAACAAGCCTCTATCTGGCAGTACTAATGGTATCATTGGCGTTACTAATCCATACTGTATCAGCACAGGTGCAAATGGGGAACCTTGTGGTTATCGTAAAACCAGAAAAAAGCTTTGTTGAGTCAGGCCAGATTCCTGTTCTAGTTGGAAATGTTACAGACCAAGCAGGAAAACCGGTAGCAAATGCCCAAGTCTATGTCAGCACGTCACTTGGAATTTCCAGCCTTTCTACTGATACCGACGGCAAATTCAGATACCAGTATCCAAGTCCTCTTGGGCCTGCACAATACCTGGTAAATGTCCACGCCCAAAAAGCCAGTTATGGAACTGGTCTTTCCAGTACGACATTTTTTGTCAAAGGTGTACACTTGGTATCAGCTCAGCAGTATAATTCCAAGACGGTTTCAGGCGACAAGATAAATCTAGATCCTGTTGCATCTAAAATTCTCCAAAATATAGAGATTGCAAAAAGACAGCAAGCTGCACAGGAGGCAAAGCTAAAACAAATTGAACAAGAAAAGAAATTTGAAGAGGGGCAGCGCCAGCTTGCAAACTCGCAGCTCCAAATTGACCTTCAAGGGTGGTTTGCGCAATTAAATCCGTTTACACCAAGAAATGCGTATGCTACATTTGTTTCCCAGGTAAATCAAACGGTCCAGACAATTTTCTGGGGCCAGTTTAACTTTACAGAACAAAAAACAAATCAGGGTCTTTCCGCCAAGACTCAGGTTCTTCAAAACGGAGGCAGCTCTGAGCAGGCAAGAAAAGCATTCATCCAAAACTCCTC
Organism: Thaumarchaeota archaeon 13_1_20CM_2_39_20; assembly: GCA_001920395.1. Classification (GTDB taxonomy): domain Archaea; phylum Thermoproteota; class Nitrososphaeria; order Nitrososphaerales; family Nitrosopumilaceae; genus Nitrosotalea. The sequence goes on along the minus strand of MNJS01000032.1, from coordinate 8,001 downwards.
CAGCACTAGGGCTGAGATAGTCCAAGTCAACAAGGACCTCAATATCAGGTATGGTCATGCAGATAATGTCACCCAGGCCAAGTTTGACAAATATGGAAATTTGCCAAGATCCTAAAAATTTTCCTAGACCCGTAGGCTAAATGAGAGCGTGCCGTATCCTGGTGTAAAATGCTCTAGTTCATAAAAGGATCAAGCTCGGCATTTTTCAACCTGAACCGGTTCAACAATTCTAGCTGTTGTGAGGAAAGACTAGATGATACCTGTATTAGCTGCAGGGCATTTTCTACTGCGTTTCCACCATAATGGTTGTTAAAGTATCCATAAACTATTTTCGTCTTGTCTTGTATCTTTTCTAATTTTTTTGCAAACTCTGAGATCTCTGGTATAGAATACTTGTAATCATACCAAATCTTCTTGCCCCTGCCGTGATATCTAATATATGTCCAGTCTGTTGTGGTATCAAAGTTTAGCTCAAGCGGAGAATCTGTTATCACAGATGAGATTTTATATTTTTCAAGTAGCTTGTACGTTTCTTTTTTCTCCCATCTCTTATTTCTAAATTCTACTGCAAATGATATATCGCTAGGCAGGATTTGAAAAAATTCTTCCAAAGACTTTTCCGATTTGTCCGTAAATGATGGCGCAAGCTGTATTAGAACAGCACCAAGCTTGCCTGCATCCGATAATGGTTTTATCAATTGCAAAAATTGTATCAGATCAAACTCGACATGCTCAAGTTTTTTTTTATGCGTTATGATTTGAGGGAGCTTGGCTGAAAATCTAAAACCAACGGGAGTGTTTCTGATCCAGCCTGATACCATCTCCTTTTTTGGAATAGCGTAAAAGGTTGAGTCTATCTCAACTGAACTAAAAACTGAAGAATAGTACTTGAGTTTTGGTGTATTTCTGGTCCCATACACTGGACCTACCCATTCGTCGTATGACCACCCAGAGGTTCCAAGAAATGTCTTACTCATGTTACCTTCTCATCCTGTTTGCCATCTAATATTTTGCCTATCCGCCTGCATGCTGTTCATAGTTGCTTAAGATAAGAAAATATTCATTATCAGGTATGATATTTTAGAAGCCATTCTATATACTGAAGTTAAGCAATAACTACGATTATACTTTTTGAAGGTTTGAATCTGTTAAGATCGAGTTACCATTATGATACAATTCCAGTACCGCTAGCATATGCATCAATGGGACTCCTTTTGTTCAATTGATTTAATATCGATAACGAACCTGTATCGAACATCGCTATTAACGACCCGCTTGTAAGCTTCGTTTACCCTTTGAATTGGTACAAGTTCGACTTCGCTTGTTATATTGTTCTTGCTACAAAAATCAAGCATCTCTTGTGTCTCTTTAATGCCGCCTATAAGAGAGCCTGCTAGACTACGACGACCAGCGACCAGAGAAAAGGAACCAACAGGTGTTTGCTTTTCTGGAATTCCGACCACTACCATTACACCATCAAGGGCAAGCAGCTCCAAGTACTGGTTCCAATCAAGCTCGGCTGAAACCGTGTTGATTATCAGATCAAAATACCCTTTGAGTTTCTCAAAGGTTTTGGGATCAGATGTAGCATAAAAGTAATTGGCACCAAGCTTTTTTCCGTCCTCTTGTTTTTTAAGCGAATGGCTAAGCACTGTAACTTCTGCGCCAAGCGCATGTGCAATCTTTACTCCCATGTGGCCTATACCGCCAAGACCAATGATTGCAACTTTCTTTCCAGGACCTGCCTTCCAATGCACCAGAGGAGAATAAAGTGTGATACCAGCACACAGAAGCGGTGCTGTTTTGTCTAGAGGAAGATTGCCAGGGATTTTAAGTACATAGTTTTCGTCCACAACGATCTTGTTTGAATATCCACCTTGGGTTCTAGTTTTTCCATCTCTTTCAATTCCATTGTAGGTTGTGGTCATCCCCTCCACGCAATACTGCTCGAGGTTCTTACGACAAGGCTCGCACTTGCGACAAGAATTAACAAAACATCCAACGCCCACCCTGTCACCTACCTTGTACCGAGTTACTTTTGGTCCAACCTGCGAGACAATGCCTGTGATCTCGTGTCCTGGGACCATTGGAAATGTTGATCCTCCCCACTCATCACCTACTTGATGTATGTCGGTGTGGCAGATCCCGCAGTAACTAATATCTATTGCAACGTCAAAAGGTCCAGGCTCACGTCTTTCAAAGGAATATGGTGCAAGGCCTGCTTTGGCTTGCTGTGCTGCATATCCATGAACCTGAATCACCATTTTTTCTCTTAGCTAGATACTTGGGCTTTCGTATTTAATTATTGACAGTCATGGACACGGCAATTAGCAGGAACTACAAGATGTATTCACCAAGAAACCTTATAATCGATATCTAGCTTGTCAAGTTGAACATGGCTGAGCTGCCTATATCTGAGCTAATTAACTTGGCAGGAGCAATTGGAATAATAGCAACATTGTTCGTGATTTTCTACTTCTCAAGGAAGGAAATGAAAAGTATTGCAGTAGATATCGAAACTAGCGTCCTCAATGATTTGGATGAAAAGATACATGCCATGTCTGAAATGCTTGTTCATCGTCCAGAGCTAGTCAAAGTGCTTGACAAGAATCAATCAAGCATCTCACCAGAGCAGGATTTTGCATATTATGTTCTGTACACGTGCGCCCATGCATTTCATATGCGTCAGAGAAAGGTGCTAAGCGACAATGAATGGGCCGGATGGCTGCGATGGATGAAAAGTGCTTTTTCTGAAGGGACGATAAGTGAATATTGGGGAAAGACCATAAAACCCGAGAAATGGTTTGATCCAGCGTTTCAAGATTTTATCAATAACGAAATAATCAAGGGAAACAAAGTATAGATTTTGAGCTGGTCAGGGTGAATCTTATAGCATCCCATCATTGAACTTGATACTAGCATGACTTCCATCGCAAAATGGTTTGTTCTGTGAAGCACCACAGCGGCAAAGTGTTACACGATTACGTGTTTCATAACGTGTACCATCACCAGACTCGATTGTTATCCCTCCGCGCACCCAAAGCGGGCCGCTGCATTTCATTGGGGGATCTTCAATTATAGCAACAGATGGTGGCAACTTGTGTTCAATCTCTTTGCCAGTCTTGTCATGTATGGTTAGTCTGCCAGATGGACAATGCATAGCTTCGCGTATAACCAGATCACGAATTTTGGGATCAGCTGTCTTTTCAATTAGACTCCAAATCTTACCTTCGGGGTCACAAAAGCGCGCAAAAGCACAAAGATTCTCGGCATCACTTAGTTGTAGTGTAGGCCCATCCATGGTTTGGGCTTGTTTGGCATATGGTTCTTTGGATGCGGTTTCTTTCCCCTTGAAACGTGTCTTTGTATGGGTACCATCACAAAACGGCTTATTTTCTGAACGGCCACAACGACATAGATAATACTCTGGTTTTGTTTCAAATTTTTTGCCTTGTTTCCAATCCCACGAAAAGCCATCTTTGTTGCTTGTAATTACTTCAACTGTAAGAGGAATATCTCCTGAAACTACACATGGACCATTATTACTTATTACAATCTTTTTTTCTTTAGAATTGCTCATGGAATCATATCTTTATGGAAAACAAGCTATAATAATTCTCTGTATCAGATTTAGATTTTCAACACTAGATTTCCTAGACTCGAGTCCGATGGCTTTTGAACGGACAGTCAATACGAGTCCAAGAGATTTTGTGAAGAAAATTTGATACAAAATGTGCAGTAAGCTATAGGAGTAGCTACAAACTCCTTTCCAACTTTTTTATTTTCAGGTATTTCCAATAAATTCTATTCAATTTTTCTAACCTTCTTTAGGATGAATTTGATGTGGTGTTTAGCAGTAGATAACACGGCACGAAGTGAATTTTATCAAAACCCCGATATACCAATCACGTATCCGTATGTTATGGGGAAGACTATTGATGATCCTATATGGGTTACGATAACGGACAAATCAATGCTAATTATGATTTTGCGCTCCTATCACGATGAGGACAAGGATAAAATTCTTGAGGCGGCAGCAAGACCAAAAACTATCCCTGATATTGTTGATGAATCCAAGTTATCTAAAACTTTGACATATCGAAAAGTACATTCATTATTACGAGATTATCTCTTGTTTCCAGTTGGTCATACCCTAATGAAAAATCGAAAACTGGTAACAAAATATGTTGCGCTGTTTGAGAAACTCGAGGTTAACATAGTAAAAAATGATATATCAGTCAGAGCAAAAATCAGTAAGGACAGTCCTCATATTTTTTTCAAGATGGTGGGTGACAGGCCAGGTTCTACTCTAGAAGAAAAAATTATTAGGAAAATTAAGCATTCCCAAAACGAACGAGAGATGATAAGACGCCTAGTAAAACATATTGAAAAAAGTGGTTCGAACAAGGTAAAACTAACTAATGGAGATTAATAGGAGCAAATGTAGCCTCTTGCAAGCTTTAAGCCCAAGGTTTGAGTCCTGTAAGATTCGAACCCGGTGATTCTCATCAGAAAGTTTTAGCGCTTCAGCCTCATTTTTTTATTTTCAAAGACCTATCATTTCAGACTTTCTGCTAGTTTGTCAAAAGATTGGTTCCATCCTTGCTTCATGTTATCTAGCATTGTTGTGTCTATTCCTTCTGTAGTAGGATAATTCAAAGTCATTTTTGTCTTGCCGTCATGATCTTCAAAAGTAATCGTAACTTTCATTTCTCGCGGGAAGGTTTCGCCCATTCCGTAGTAAGAAGCTGGAACTGCATTTCCTTTTTCGTCCGCAAAACTATCAGTTACTGCAATTTTTTCCAGCGGAACTATTTCACGATAAGTACCGGTACTGTAGAAATCCTTGCCGTCTGGACCACGCATAGCTACGAGATATTTGCCTCCTATTCTGAGATCAAGATTGGCTAAAGGGCAACTAAAGTATTTGGGACCCCACCATTTCATAAATATCGCTGGATCGGTCCAAGCATTCCACACACGATCACGCTGAGCATCAAAAATTCTGGTGATGTTTAATTCCATTTGTTATATAGACTGGTGAGTTCTATTTTAGTACCATTATGACACACAAGTCCTGTAATACCCGTACTCGATGGCTTTTGAACTGACAGTCAGTCCGAGTCTTACTAGATACCTATTATTCGGTAGCTAATCGTATCAATTCAGAAATTTGCTTTCCTTTCCCTTGAGAAAGTGCGTTTATTCCGCCATTCAAACTTTCAGCCACAATTCCTTTGCCCGCAAGTACTTTGGCAACCATAAGCGAAGTATTTCCCATCATGCAAACAAGCAATGACCTGCCATCCCCTCCTCCCAATGCGCTATCTAATTCTTTTGGAATCTCTTGGGTTGCCAGAAGTTGCGCCACATCTCTTGCCTTTGGAACAGAGATCTTGCTTTGATCAACGCCCAGCGAATTTGCAATTAGCTCTATTCCTTCCTTGCGTGGAGTATACTGTGTGTGAATCCAGAGAACTCTGTCATAGTTGCCTATGTCTGAGACAGCTTCCTGTAGGCTAACCTGCAGACGGTTCTGCTTCTCTGTCGTTGCCATGTTCTTTCTGTACTTTTGGATTCCATCAGCAATTATTACGACAAACTTTCCTCCATGACCAAAGTTTGCCATCTGCATCACCGCATAAAGCGCAAGAGCACTGCTTTCCCCAATGTCGTGGCCTTTTTCTACGAAAAGCTTTAGCAGACGTTTTGCCTGTGAAAAATCTACTTCATGTTGTCCCGCATACCGCTGGGGCTCGTAGAACTTTAAACCCGCCGCCTTGTCTTTTGTCCTTATTCCTGCAACATCTTGATTCTCAAGTGGAAAGACTACATGTAGCGACTTTTTGCCATATTTTTCCATCAAGTATCTGCTCAGGCCACCCGAGGTGCCACCTGTACCAAAGGTGCAGACAATTTGAAATTCGGCAAGCGATTGGCCTTGTTCCCGCAATTGCTGGTCGAGTTCCGCGGCAGTCACAGTTCTATGTACCTCGATATTCAGCTCGTTGTCGTACTGTTCTGGACAGAAACCGCCGTAGATCTTGGCAAGAAACTTTGCCAAGTTTATTATGTCCTGACTCGCAAGAAGTGCTTCGACCTCAGAGCTTGATCTATCAAAAATAGCAGGGTCAAACCCAAATTCAGAGAGCTGTGAACGAATATTTGCAGCTGTTGCTTTGGCAGCCAAGAGATTCGGGTTGTCCTTCATTCCCGGAGCAGGGCAGATGTCCATATCAAGATTCATGGTACGTACTTTCTCGTTTCTCAACTCCTCAAAGACTCCTTCCTGAAGCTTTCTTGATACAAGGGTAATGACATCTAATCCAAGCTTTGCCACCTGCCCAAGAGCTATTCCAAAGTTACCCGAGGTTGCTTCAAATATCGTCTGCCCGCGTCTAAGCTTCCCTGTGGTAATAGCATCGTGGACTATATGGACTGCCGGCCTTACTTTTATCGAGCCTGCTAGCAAGTTAGAATCAAACTTGCCGAAAACTTGCAGATCTAAATCAGCAAGGTTCAGGCCGTACTCTTTTCTTGCACATTCCCTCAAATCTTCAGTAATATCAACTAGCGGTGTTGCATTAACAACCTTTGCTTCTGGTTTTTCTAAGTGAGGAACCGTACTCCATATCTCTCGCTCAAAATGCTCAAGCAGAATTCTATCAATGTTAATCCCTTTATCTTCCTGCAACTTTTCCTCTGTGGTATAATGTGCGATTACGTCTTATAAGACATATGATATCCTTCCAATGGTCTTGGGCTGTTTTTGGGTATGTGATTGAATCATTCAAGTTAATGATCAAGTTCAAATGAAGGCCTGAATTGAATGTCAAAACCAGGGCAGTAGGCGGCAAATTCCTTTATTGTAATGATTTTGCAAATTTTATTTTGCAGTTCTGAATGTTCGGTGAATTTTTTTCTGCAGATAGGGCACTTTTCTGGTATAGGCAATTAATGACATCAATTATTAAAAAATGTTCTATTTTTACTTTTTCTCAAATTCAGGGTTTCACGTAAAACACTTTTTCTGGTTGAACTTTGAGAATAACTCTTTTCTCATTTTGCGAGCGAAATGGATACTTGTCAACTCCAAGATATCTTTTTGCCAGCTTGTCAATGTGGTCGTCCGCACCATTGGATGTCTGTTCAATCACTTTCCCTCTTATGGTCACCATGTTGTATGGATTATTCTGATCAATAATTGAGATGGCCACATGTGGATCTCTTGATACGTTTTTTTGTTTTATCCTACCTTCTGCTGTATTTATTAGAATTGATTTTCCGTCAAAATCAATCCATGTCGGGGTAATATGTGGCGAGCCATCTTTCATAAGAGTGGCAACGAATGCAAAGTTCTTTCCTGTCAGCAGTTGTATTACAAAGTCATCAATCTCTCGGTTAACCTGCATGTTTTCTTCACGGTACCAAATTATTAAAGTTAGGCGGTTTATGACAAAACAGAAGCTGGTCCGAGGGATTCTCAAGAATGCTGATGGAATCACAATTGGGCAGGATATCTGTACTGGAAAGGTTTTGCTCAAACTGGCGTTCGTTTCTGCCAGTATTCTTTCTTAATCAAAAGACTTTTTGTCTGTACTTGTTTTCACTTGTGCCCTTCATAGTATAACCAGTTAATGAAATTCTAGTAGAGATAACCCCATGATAAAAGCATGTCACTGTCAATAACCCATCTCTCCCCAATATCCGTCCTAAAGAACATGTTTGGTATTATAACATTCTCGACCCTATTGTAAGCTTGTCCTCTTGCATCTTTCATGTTCATACCGGATCCAGTTACGACCAAAGTGTACCCGGATTTGCCTGCAATATGCCAGTCACCGTTTGACGCCTTGACCTCACCCAAGTGTATTCCTTCTCGGTTATCTTTTTTAAAAAGAATCGTTGCCTCCTCAGAATATTTTCTAAAAGTCCTGTCATCATTGAATGGAAAGGGAGGCACAGCTACTACGACACCTACTTGGAAACCCTTTTTAGTTT
>MNJS01000039.1 GCA_001920395.1 Thaumarchaeota archaeon 13_1_20CM_2_39_20 | reverse complement strand
TTTGAACTCAATCTGAAAAAAATGGTGGATAATCATTTTAGAAAAAAATCATTTGTCACCATGGGACTCTTTGAATACAAAACAAAACTACAATATGGTTTCATAGACATGGATAAAAATAATAGAGTAAAGGCATGGCGCGAAAAACCTGAAGTCAAAGGCAATATCAATATAGGATGTTATGTAATGGAACCTGGGATTTTCAAGTTAATTCCTTCCAACAGACCTTATGGCATGGATGATGTGATTCGTAGCGCAATTACAAAGAAGTACAAAGTAAACGGATTCGTAATAAAGAAGGGCTTTATCGATATTGGTGACAAGACATCATATAGGCGTGCATATCAGCATTATTTAGAGAGACTGGGGCAGATTTAGACTATTAAGCCATGACGGATGTTCAGATTCGCAAGCTACAAAAAAAAGATCTTTACAATGGTTTCTTAACATCACTTGATTCACTAAGGAAAGCAAGTAATATGAAACCAAAGAGATCTAATACAATATTCGAGAAGATATCGAAAAATCCAAATCACGTTATATACGTTGCAATAAAGGATTCCAAGGTTATAGGTTCTGCAAGCGTTCTTATCGAACAGAAATTTATTCATGACGGTGGGAAGGTCGGCCATATAGAAGATGTTGCCATAGGAAAAGAGTTCCAAGGTAAAGGAGTAGGGCATAAGCTTGTTAAGGCTCTCATAGAACATTCCAAAAAGCAGGGTTGCTACAAAACCATACTAGATTGTACAGATGATTTGATCCCGTTCTATGAAAAACTGGGCTTCAAAAGATATTCTAACTCTATGAGATTCGATCATCTATCAAAAAAGTAGTCCCTTTTTGGTTTAGGTTTTAACCGAAACAAAAGACCGCCTATTACCATTGTAGGTATGGAGACTACCATGAATATTGTGGGAGCGATTATAAGTTCAGGAACAAGATACGATACGGGTATATGTGGTGAGAGAGTGGTAACGTAATACATTCCGCCTAATGTAACTAATCCTCCAACAATAATTATCGAACCGTTAAGTCTTGAACCATATCTTCGTGATAACATAAATGATGAACCTGCTAGTATCAGCGCGGGAGCTGCGCTTATAGAAATGAATTCTCGAATCAGTGATGAAGGATCAATATCATATGATGGATGACTAAGAAAGATTTCGATGGATATCATTTGAGCTACAAACATAATGAATAATCCAAGGCTTGCAGCAGCAATCCATTTCTCTACAGCCACAATAATCTTCTTTTTACCTCAATAAATAAACCAAATGATCGTCTAGGTTATTCCAACCAAACCTGCCAGTTCTTTTCTGCACGAGGAGCCAAGCTCTTCTGCAGCTTTTTCAGGTGTCACCTTGTTTAGAAATACTCCGTAACCTCTTTCAAGTGCAGACCAGTAATCAGCCTGTGGATACACTTCAATATGCCAATGAATCTGTCTATTGTTTTTCTTTTCTGGCGACAGATGAAATACCATATTGTATGATGGATTCTTCATCGTACCTGCAAGTCCGCCTAGCGTTGCTCGGAGAATAAGTGACAAGTCATTAATTTCTTTTTGAGTTATCTTGGAAAAGTTTGTTGTATGCTTCTTCGGATATATCCAAAATTCGTAAGGATGTGATGGAGCCCATGGACAGAAGGCAAGAAATCCCTCTGTTTGCAATATTTGCCTTGGGCCACCAGTCTCCGTACTTATTGTTTGGCACATGGGACAAATGCCCTTTTCGTTTAGGATCTTGTGAGCTGCTTCGGCTTCTTGTTCTATCACGGGCGGTATTGTTGAAAATGTTACAATATTTAGATGAGGATGAATTGTTGAACTGCCTGCCTCCTTTCCATGATTTACGTATATTGACACGTAGGTAACTCCTCGCTGAGTGTAAAGCCATCTTAGTCTATCTTGGATTACGACTAGAACATTTGACCACTGTTCAACTGGTATACTTGCCAACGAGTCTTTGTGCTTTTCTGACGCAACTACAACATAGTGGTAACCATATGCGGGTTCGCTGTAGAGCGGTCTATCACTATAAGAATTCTCTGATGTTGTCGCAACAACTGGAGTCTTGCTCTCAAAGACTCGCACGGACCAATTTTCGACGTAATAATCTTCAGTATCTTGAAGCCTTTGAAGCATTCCATCCTTTGCAACAAGCGATAGGGTGGATGGGTTTGTCATAGCCTCATTTCCTGGACAAAAAGGACACTTCTTGGAATCAACAGAATTATGACCATTTTGTGAAACTATAACAAATCTATCAATGACATAATCCTTGCGAAGATCACCCATACTGGTAAACTCCGGATCTAGTAATTTAAAACCTTTTCAATGATCGGATTAGGTAATATAATAACAAGAAAAGTGCAAGAAAAACCTGTAAAGATATGTTTATTCTAATACTACATATCCTAGTAGAAAGTTTTCCGCCTATTCTCTGTTTAAACCGTTCCTCAATAGCTGAGGATAACAGCTCATCAATGTTATTGATCAACTTCAGTACTTGATACTAGTTGATAGATTTTCATTCCAAATTCAAGTAGATGCGCGTCTTATTGCGTGCAAAAATGGCCTGAAACACGATTAGATTTTTATGACTCAGGCCAATTTGTTTCACAAATCGGACACGCTCCTCTATAGCCACGGTATCGTGGGTCCAAATATAGATATGCTTCATCAGATCCACAGCTTAAACAGCGTGTTTTGAGAACTTGACTCATAAGTATCAATATGATAGTATTCCATATTACATCTAATCATCAGACAAGCTTAATTCTCATAAATTGAGCTTATTCTATTCACAAAATATAAGGAGAATTACCCTAGTACAGAGCTGCCTTGCAGGTTACGACATCAAATACTTTGAAAAATCAAAGTTTATGTGTGATATGAAAAATTCGGAAGGTGGGTTGATTGAAAATTACCGATAACTCAGATGTTCACATGATCTATGTCCTTCTTGACGGAATAGGGGATCTGCCGCATCCAGATCTGAAGGGCGATACACCATTAGGCTACGCCAAAACTCCAAATCTTGATACGCTTGCCAAGAATGGGTCCATAGGAGAGGTTATTTCGGTGGGTAAGGGAATCGCTCCCCAATCCGACATCGCAGTCTTCAATATGCTCGGATACAGATTCGAGAGCGCTGAATATGTAGGAAGAGGGGTTATTGAAGCAATAGGCATAGGGATAGATTTCAAGAGTGGGGACCTTGCACTTCGTGGAAACTTTTCTACTGTAAATGATGAAAGAATCATAATAGACAGAAGGGCTGGCAGAAAGATAGAGAGGGAAGATACTCTTGCTATCGCTCGTGAACTAGAGGAGAAAGTTAGATTTTCAAACCCAAAGGGTTCAGTTGTGGTAGCACCCACAATAGGACACAGAGTAATAGTCAGAATAAGATGTGATGGCGAGTTTCTGTCCCCAGACATCAGTAATACTGACCCCGCATATGCAAGAATTGGTGGTATGGGGGTTGCAAAAGCTGTTGGCGACTATCTTAAGATCGAAAAGTCACTTCCGTTAAACGAGTCATCTAGTGCCAAGCTCTCTGCATCACTTGTAAACGAATTCACAGAACAGTCTCTTCTAATTATGAAAAAAAGTCAGGTGAACAAGGTTCGTATGGAAAAAAGGAAAAAGCTTCTAAACTCCATACTTTTGAGAGATGGTGGAAACAAATTCCCCGATGTGGTACCGATAAATCAATTGCACTCAATGAATTTCTCATGTATCGTAGACATGCCTGTAGAGATTGGCATAGCCAACGTATTGAGGATGCAGTCGTTTAGTGCGGGTGGACTAACTGATTACGAGGAGAAGGCCAGGGTTGCAGCCAAGGCCATGGAAACACAAAATGCGATTTATGTGCATATCAAAGGACCTGACGAATTTGGTCACGACGGTGATGCAATAGGCAAAATGAAGAATATTGAAGAAATAGACAAACGATTTTTTGGCACATTGCTTGATAGCATAGACACTTCAAAAGTTGCTGTTGTGGTATCAGGAGATCATTCTACGCCGTGCATAAACAAAAGCCATAGCGATGATCCTGTTCCTGTATTAGTATCAGGAGATTTTGTCAGAAAAGATGGTACCACAAGGTTCACAGAAAATCAGGCCAAAAAGGGAAAAATAGGATTATTGGCAGGTGCGGATGTGATTAATACAGCAATAAAGTTGATCAAATCTTAAAAGTTGCTATTTTCTTCGATCCAATGATGTCTGAGACTGTCTTTCGAAATAAGTCAACGTCGATGCCGTAATATTTTCCACTTGCACCAGTAAGCTTTTCAATTGCACGCTTCAAAATCGATAGACAGATATCGTCTTCATTTTTTTGATAATGGACAAACGCAGCAGCGACAAGAATTGTGCCCTGCACCAGGTCCTTTTCACCTTCGTATGTCTTCTTCCATACTCCTTCTAGAACCTCATGGCATTCCCAGAATCGTTCATCATTGAAATACTCTTTAGCTATTAACATCGCCTCTTCTTTTTCTATTTTTTCTTCAACAATTTGTCTTGCATGGTCAACGGAACCGATTGGCTGAAGTTTGTCAAGGAGTGCGTCAAGTTGTACTTTATCAACTGAAACGTCAAATTCCAGATATTTACTAGAGACTCTCATGTCACGGATAATTGCGTGCATTCCTGCAGTAAGCTGGTCGGCCTTTGATAATAACGCTGGAGCATTAGCTGGGACGTAACCTAGATTTTTTAGATGAACCATAAAACGATCCACGCGCTAACAACACTCCATTTTCATAAATCTGTTAGTAAAACACAGTTAAGATTTATATGAACTATTAAAAGGACTTGGAATACACATGTCCATGATTGAAATCATACGAGATGTAAAGAATCCTTTGCTGACCAGAAGGGAGATCACATGTGTGTTCAAAGGACTTGCGGGTCGACTCAAGAAACTAGAAGCCGCGGACATGATAACAAAGCAGTTCAATTTGGAAGGCAAGCTAGTTATACCAATAATTTTGAGAAATGAAACTGGCAGACCAATGATTTCTGGTACGTTTTATGTTTATGATGATGAGAATTTAGCAAAACGACATCTAAAGGCTGCCATTTTCAAAAGGTTAGAGAAAGCAAAGGCAGGCCCCGCCAAAGCTGTAGCCCAAGAAGCACCAACCGAAAAGAAAGAGGATAAAGATATTGAAAACAAAGAGAGCCATCCAAAGGTAGAAGGTAAGCCAAAGGAAGAAACCAAACAAAAGGAAGAGGGGCAACCAAAGGAAGGAGGTAAACCCAAGACTGAAGCTAAACCAAAGGAAGACAGCAAGTAATGGCTGGAAAAAAAGGGTCAAGTCCTAACGTTTACAAGTATTACAAGATAAAGGGAGAGAAAGCAGAAAGGATTAGGAAGGAATGCTCCAGATGTGGCAAGGGGGTTTTCATGTCTGAACATAAGAACAGACGAACCTGCGGCAAGTGTGGATTGACTGAATTTATTCAGTAATTAGTATAGTTTCTTCTTTCTAAGACGTGAGACCTTTTCTTCTACTCGTTCTATTTTTTGGAGAAGAATGGGATCTATCTTAGTATTTGCAAGCACGTCTACAGGAATCTTGATTATATTGGTATCCAGTGCTATGTTTATTGTAGGCAATTTCTTTTGTATCCAAAGTTTTAGCACTTTATCTTCAAGCTTGTAATCCCTAAAGCCTTCTGGAAATTTCTTTGTTATATGCAACAACAATGTCTTGTCGTTAAACACGGCTCGCGGCTCAAAGAGCCTTGTAGAATCTGAATATACACTTTCAAACAAATTACTTGAGATTTCATCTGAGACTATATCCATCTTGGATATTCTTCTTACAAGCTCCAAATAGTGAAGAAATTCATGTGCGAGTATAGCATGGATTGTTCCCTTAAGGCCAAACGCAACAAGTGGCGCCGTAATCTGGATAATTATCTCCAGTTTATTATTAGAAATTACTGGTATGGTTCTTGCAAACAAGATTCCATAATCAAACGAACTTGCGTTTGGGCGTGAAGTTACTATTGAAGGTTCAATGTAAGCTAGAGGAAAGTTAATTCCAGATGCCTTTTCAATCCTGTCTATTCCTGCAAGTGTAACTCCAAATCTATCGACTATTAACGAGTGAACTTTGTCTGGCAAGAGGCCATTTTTGTGTGCTTCGTGCACTTTACGTAACGGATCCAACCGAACAAGATTGATTCTGACTATAATATAACCTTGACATCTTGAAAAGATCTCACAGGTATTTCAGTTTGTGAATGATATTTTGTGGAAATCAAAAAGTTTGCATTTGCACTGATTTTCTAAGATACTGCTGAAACTTGGTTCCACATCTTGGCCACTGACAAGTCTCTTAATCGGTATACCACCATCTAGTTCTAACAATATAGTAAAGGACCTGTAGGATTTTTGTTTCAGTTTTATACCATAGATTCTCTTTTTATTTTTCCAGCTATGGTTTTCACGTAACGATATAGGATGTTCTTTTAGATAGTGCAATGTCTTTAAAACATAAGGCTCGATTTTGTTTTCTGTATCTACTTCCAGCACAACTTGTGCCCTAAACTTGAGATTGTCAGATGGAATCTTTGAAATGATGCCAAGGTTTAGAACGGAAATTCCATCAAGTGATTTCTTGTGTGGCAAAGACAAGCTTCTTTTGTGTGGATTAATTAACTTAGCAAAGAATGGCCTTCCTTGTCCTAGAACTAGACTTGACTCATCCTCACTGCCCACCCACGTAATTTTTGCTTGTTTTGCGCCAAATTTATCAAACAAGAATTTGGCAATCTTTCCTTCTACGCTGTTAAAATCTGAAATACCATGAAAATCACAGTGAAAACAACCTCTGCCTTCACATTGTATACATGGTTTCTGTTTTTGAGGAATGCCCCGAGTGTTTTTGGTATATCTTCCCTGCACTAGTATGGCCTTGGGCTTTATTTCACATAGCTCCTTTTTGAAATCAATAGTAAGCACTACGTCTGGACTGTTATAATCAACTTTTGTTTTCGTCTTTCTTCCAAAGCGCTTTCCAATCTCTCTTGTTACTTCGCTCTTGATTCCAGTAATACCGCGAAGTTTGAACTTTGAGCGAATTGTATCGTCTCTGTCAAGAATCGATGGTTGCAAGATGGCGCCTACAAGAAACGAAGAGAATTCATATTCTTTTGAGATTTCAAGCATTTTACCAAGGTGAATGTCCATATCAGACATCAAATTCTTGCAAATGTAGCAGGATTTTGGATTTCTTTGCTTGAGGCTGTGTCGAATTTTTTGTCCTAATTTATTGTGAGAGAGAACATCTAATCTTTTTGCAAACATTCTCCCAAGACAGTGATCACACAGACGGTGTTCGCGCAATATTTTTTTGGTATCTTCAATTACCCTTGCCAATTTTTCTTTCTTCATGTCAAAATATTGTAAATTAGGCAAGTATTATTCGTAATCACTTGAAAGGTCTTCTACCAGGGATATAGTCGCCTAAGCGACTCCTTGTCAGTTACACTAATTGCCTTTGTGGGACATGTCTGAGCTGCATCAAGTATTTTCTCTGATCTAGCGCCTTGTTCATTTATTACTCGCGATTTAGGATTTACTCTAACATTTCTTTCTACTCTAAATACGGTCGGTACAATTGTCTCACAACTGCAGCAAGCTATACACCTACTTGGGTCAACCTTGACTGAGACTGGAATATCTCTGTCTACTCCTATGACTGGTTCAGTTTCTACTCTAGCTTCAGCTCTCACTCGTTCGTAATATTCCCAGAAGGTCTTTTCGTAATATTTCCAGAAATCTTGATAGGCATTTTCGGTCTGCCTTGTATATTTACTCCAATCCTCACCTGAAGCATCATCAGAAGGCCTAGCACCCCATGAATATTTTCTCGAACCAAAATCGCGCTCCTTGTTAGAACTTTTGTTATTGTAATTTCTATGGGCTGAGTTAGACCCTATACTTTTCTTATAATCAGTTCTAATAGTTTGGTAGGCCTCCGTTATTACCTTAAATTTTTTACCATCTTGATGAGAAGTATCTTTGTCGGGATGATATTGTAAGGCTAGTCTTCGGTAAGCAGCCTTTACTTCCTTAATTGTCGCGCTATCCTCAAGTCCAAGCACATGGTAACATTGATAGTTGTTCAATAGAACATCTTTGTCAAACTATTTTAAAAACCCGTCCTTTAGTAAAATTAATCTTCAACATCTGATTTTATCCCTTTCAAGTCCACCATCATCTTCGTAGGCACAATATTTAGCCAAGGCCCATCTTCCTCAACATTCCTTGTAACTGCCTACCTTTAGAAGCCTTCATCATGGATTTTGAATTCTTGTAGGCTTTGAGAAGTTCTTTTACCTCGTGCTCAGGCCAACCTGAACCTCTTGCTAATCTCTTTACGCGTGAAGCATTTATGATATCAGGATCAGATTTCTCTTCCTTTGTCATAGATTGAATAATATATCGCCATTTTTCCATCCGTTCCTCTTGCTGTTCTAATTGGTCCTCTTTGACCATTCCAGAGAAGCCAGGCATATTTTCCAAAATGTTTCGTAGTCCTCCTGCTTTGGTTGCTTCTTCTATTTGGAAGTAAAAGTCTTCCATGTTCATTTTGCCATGAGTTATTCTCTTAAGTCTCTCTTCGTTTCCTTCACTCTCCAATCTCCTTGCCATATCAAGTAGGGCTTGGAGATCACCCATGCCTAGCAATCTTCCCACAAATCTAGTTGGAGAAAATTTTTCTAGATCATCGATCCTTTCGCCTGTACCAATATACATGATTCTGGCACCAGTGGCAGCAGCAGCAGCTAGAGCTCCACCACCTTTGGCACTACTATCTAGCTTCGTGATTATGATGCCACCGACTGGAATGGTTTTGTGAAAGGCTTCGGCCTGATTATAGCATTGTTGCCCTATAGTTCCGTCTATTACAAGTAACGCTAGATCGGGGTTTGTCACCTTGCTTATCCTTCCCATTTCGTCAAGAAGGTCTTTTTCTTCCTTGTGTCTACCAGCAGTGTCTATGAGAATGATATCAAAATTTTGTCCCTCAAAATGTTGTAGACCATTTTTAATAATTTCAGGCGAGTCCTTGTTTGCCTCTTCCCCATAAACTTCGACGTTGGCTTTTTCACACATTGTCTTGAGTTGTGTAAGTGCCCCTGGTCTGAAGGTGTCGGCACCTATTACCGCAACTCTGTAACCTTGTCTTGTCAGAAACTTTGCAAGTTTAGCAGTAATGGTTGTCTTACCACTTCCCTGAATCCCAATCATTAACACTTTGTTCGTTTTTCCAGGCTTGAAGGAAAATTGATCATCCGTTCCCAGCAACTTGGCAAGCTCATCGTAGAGAATCTTTACTATGTGATCCTTTCTCGAGAGTCCTGGAGGAGGAGTTTCTTTAAGCGACCTCTCTTCTATATTCTTTGTAATCTCAAAGACGTGCTTTACGTTCACATCTGATTGAAGTAACGCTCTTTGGATATCCTTTGAAAGTTCTTTAATTAGAGCCTCGTCTACAGCAGAAGAACTTATTATCTTTTTTAAAGTTGCTCTAAGACCGCTTTTGAGACCATCTAACATTATTGGTCTAAAATGGCTTCGGTTATTTCAAATCTTCCTCTGTAACCGTCCCAGATCCTATTTGCCTTGACTATCTTAATTGATGATGAAAATAGGGGACAGTTGACAACAAATGTTTCTGCCTCTCCTCCTTCAAAAGTCGGATTGAAACCATATTTTGATCCTAAATTGGTTAATCTTTTTACATCTTCTAATGTGATCTCTCTTCCTAGCCAAGAATCATCAAGTCCAGCTGTTGTCACACTTGTGACAATGAATCTAAATTTGGATTCAAGCAACTCATGTAAGTATTGTTGTTGATCTTTTCCCCAAAGGGGCGAAATTACTTTGAGTCCTAGATTTTTGCCAATATTTTCGAAATGATTTTTTTGGTAATTGCTCAAAATACCGCCGTGGACAATGCCTTCTATTTCAAATTCTCTTTTTGCCTTTTGTAACACATACCGCAGCTCGCCAAGTTCTATATCAGTATCATTAGATTCAATTCTGGAAACAAGTTGAGGAATTTTCATTGCCTTGGCTTGAACTGCAGTAGCGTTGATGTTTGGATAATGCAGTAAATCGCTTTCTTCCGATCTTGGCGAGATAGAAACTAGACACGCTATTTTGTGACCTTCTGACTTTGCCTTGTAGATCGCATATGTGCTATCCTTTCCACCTGAGAAAAGAGATGCTAATTTCAATTTGTATTGTAAATACTAGCATTCAATTAATTTTTTTCCAGTTCATTTACTCGTTTTAGGCAGCCTTCGCATAATGAAAGATGGCCTTGTATGGTTACTTTCACATTTGATGCCAGACAAACATGACATAACCCTTTCATGTATCTTCTATAGAAATCGCATGGTATAACTTGTTCTCATATTAGAAAAGCCTGGATGCTTCAATACTCATAATCCTCATCATATACTCAGTTGGCTTTTCTCCTCATCATCAGCATCCGAAACTAACTCTTTATTCTAACTATAATAGTTCTGTCCATTACCTTCCAGTATTCGACATCTTGACCCTGGGCAATCTTGTCCTTTACTTCGTCTTCAATTTGGCTTACGTCAAATACCTCAAAGGTTTCAGAGTCCATCACCTGTACGATTGCATCAGTCTTCGAAATTACAGACCCAATCCGCTTATCAATGAGAGGGACTTGTATCTGGGCGCTGACAGGTGATACGTGAGGATATTTTTTCTTGTCGAATATTCCTACTGCTACGATTCTCGCCTTTGCCGCACCATGTTTGCCCGGCTTGCTTGTGTCAAATTCAACTATTTTGCAAGGTTCTGCATTTGGACTATCGACTGGAAGTAGAATGTAAGAACCAATTTTCAATGAACCAAGCTCAGATGGCTTACTCATCACCAAAACAGAATTTGGTAGAGTATATAATCTTTCTACTGTTGATGTATGATCTCATTTCAAACAAGTCTGTTGATAAAAAATAAATTAGTAAATTGAATTTTTATTTTATTTGTTCAATCACTGATAAGTTCATGAGGTTTGTTAGTCTGATACCTTTTCTGGCAACTTCTCTTCTAGTCTTTTCACAATATTTGTTATCAGATTGATGACTGTTCTCGCTTGAAACTTCAAGAACAACCAAATTATCTCCATATGGGAAAGTGAATTTGGGAGTCTCAGTTGATGATAATGCCAGACTGCCACATTCTGCTCTTCTAACCCGTTGACGTTTAGCAACAGTCAGAGCCAAGTCGGATAGATCCGATTCGGAGTTACCATATTCAAGATAGTAAACTGAGACAAGGTTTAGCTTTTGGTAACTTAGCCTTTCAAAAAACTCGTCGTCCCTTGTAAAAACGAAAGTGGGTTTGTCCTGCTTGTATCTTTCGACTTGTTTCATTGTTTGTTTTTGATCTTTAAATCTTGCAAGAAGATATGTGTTTGTATGCGAGGGGAAGTATGCGTTTCCATCTTCTGAAAAGGTTGCAGTGGCAAGGTACATATCATCAACGTAATCAGATTTTTCCAAGGTTTCCTTCAATTTAGAAGCTGATTCATTGTGCAAATATGGTGCACATACATAACCCCCTTCTGAGCTTACTGCCCCAGACACGAGATCGGGATCAATGTACTTTCTTATATGTGGTGTGGTTATCAAAAAGTTCTAACTCAAATCCTGACGAATTCCAGTAAATAAATTGGTGTTTTCCCATCGATAGTTATTTAAAACGAAAATGCCGGCTGAGAAACAGTCCCACGCTAGCTCAGCCTGGTAGAGCTTCCGGCTGTAGTGGTTGGCCATCGGCTAACTGATATCAGCCTATCAGGCTTACAGAAACCGGGTTGTCGCAGGTTCAAATCCTGCGCGTGGGACCATCATAAAACTCAAAAACACGTGGTAGAATAGAATGTGTTGTCGGATGATTCAAGCTGGTCTACACTAGATGAAGTCGATCGGAAGATTATTGATATACTTAACAAGAATGCACGGACTCCATCTAAAGAAATTGCTGTTGAATTAAGAAATTCTGGCGTTGACGTATCAGATAGAACCATAAGAAAGAGAATAGAGAGGCTTGAGAAAAATGGCATCATAAAAGGCTACAAGGCGGTTCTAAGTGGCGTATCATCAACGGATGAATTTGAGGCATTGTTTGTAAAGATAAAGGTTACAAGATCTGTTGGCAGCATAACAGAAGCTATAAAAAATTTCGTTAAAACCCTTCCAAACTACCTCTTTGTAGCAATTGTTGAAGGTGACTGGAATATGATCATAGTCATGAGAATAGAAGGCTCTGAGAAAAATCCAACATCAAGAGTAATTGAGAAATTTTCAGATCAAATATTAGATTATAGAACAAGTGGCATTCAAATAAAAGACATAAATCTCTTGAATATGTCGTTGTTGCTACTCACTTGATTTCACTTAGCTGTGAAGTATCAAGTGCGTTTTTGAGTTCGTTTATCGTAAACGGTTTTTGAACAAATGCAGTAGAACCAAATCCAATTGTCTTTCTTACTCTAGGTGTGGTCTTTTCGTCTGCTGTTATCAAAATGATTGAAAGATCTGGTTTAGATTCAAGTAATTTTGTTGCGACAACATCGCCTGTTAGGTCCGGTAACTCCATATCAAGTAGAACAATCGGATTTTCTCCTGATTTGATTAAAGAGGCAACAGCTTCGAGTGCTCCTTTTCCATTTGAAGCAGTCTGGATGTCATCATAACCCAATTGCTTAAGAAAATTTTTGATTCTCATTATAATAGCAGGGCTGTCATCAACCACAACAATTGTTCTTTTTTCTTTCGAAGGTTTATGCACGTGTTTTTTGGCCTCCTCAAATAGTTTCATTGCTTCCTCGAATTGACCTAGCTTTAGAAGACATTTAGCAGCGCATCTATAGGCATAATTTGAAGAGGAAGAATCCTTCTTTGCTAATTTGAGGTAGAATTTCGAGGCCTCTAGTAGCTCAAGTTTTGGATCTTTTCCTTGCTTTACTTTGCACTCAGAAGCCAAGAGTAGGTAAAGCCCCGCATTAAGATTCTGGTTCTTTATTTCTTCTTGTGCCAGAGACATAAAGAGATTGTGAGCAGCAATATTCTGATCATTTTTTAGGTAAGTACATGCCAACTCAAATTTCTCGAGTTCTTT
>MNJS01000031.1 GCA_001920395.1 Thaumarchaeota archaeon 13_1_20CM_2_39_20 | reverse complement strand
AAGTTATCAGACAGAAAGACCTCACTGGATTCATTAATCCAGGCGTGCATGACAAGTAGGCTTCTATTACAATCATATTCTGAAATATCTTCTATGAGTTCGTCAACATAATTTTCAAGTAGAACTCCTACCAGCTCATAGTCCTTATTCCTCAGAGAAAATTTTGGAAAAAAGTCTTCAGAGCTTGTGATCAGATGCAGTAAGCCAGTGGTATGTCTTTTCCTCTTTGAAATTTTTTGTAGTGACTTTCTAAACAAAACTGAGGTTAGCGGATCTATATACAATGCGGAGGTCTTTTTTCCAAATTCTGTAGCGATAAATCTACCTCCCTTCTGTTTTACAAGGTCTTCGGATTCGAGATATCTCATTGCTATTTGAATTTTGAATTTTATTGTTGTCTTTCTTTGCTGAAAACCTGAAAGACTTTTCGAAAAGAAATCTATTATCTCATCATTTTTTATACCAGGGCTAGTAGATATGAAGCTTAACAAATGAATTCGTAATGATTTATCATCGGTAAGTTTCGAAGAGATTGCTTCTGGAGTTCCGTTAATGTAATAATCAAAGATCTCTTCGGTGTTTGAGCTGCCAACAATTATAGCTTCACCATACTTATCGTACTGTGGCCTGCCTGCTCGACCAGATAGCTGTTTGTATTCAAGTACGGTGATAGGTTTGTTTGAGCCAGATTTTCCATCATACCTGTTTATATTGGCAATCACTACTCTCCTAGCAGGAAGATTTACTCCTGAGGCCAAGGTAGGAGTAGATGCTAATAGCTTTATCTTCCCACTTCTAAACTCAGATTCTATTAGGCCTCTACAATTTTGATTGAGGCCAGCATGATGAAAGGCAACTCCCTTTTTTACTAAGGTTGCAAGACTTTTGATAAGTTCAGTATGCTCGTTTTCATCAAGAATTTTTTGTGAAATTTGTTCCAAGATTTTCTTTTCTTCCACGTGTAGTCTCTTTGCTACTGCATCTGATGCCTTCGTTGCTAAAGAAACAGACCGCATCCTTGTTTCTGCAAACAAAATAGCTTGTCCACCACCTTTTAGTGAATCTAACCCTAAATCAACTGGTGCACCCCTAACAGTTGCTTCTACTTCGAAATTTTTTCTGTCCTGCATGGTGACTACCCCATGATCGTATACTCCTTGCCAGAGAGGGACTGGTCTCCAATCACTTTGAACTAGTTTACATCCTAGCCAATTAGAAATTTCGTCAGCATTAGTGACTGTGGCACTCAGTGCAAGGATCTGGGGCTTCTGAGGCAGTATTTTTAGTTTTGTTAATACAATTTCGAGAGTAGGACCTCTATCATCATCACCTAACAGATGAACTTCGTCGGCGACAACAAGACTTACCTCACTTATCCATTCAGCACCTTGCCTTATTACAGAATCCATTTTTTCATTTGTGAGTACAAGAATGTCGTTTTGACCAAGATTTTTATCCGTCTGGTCATAATCACCTGTCGATATTTGTGTCCTTATTTTCCTTCCAAAATCTATAGAGTCCAATTTTTTGAATTCAGAGAATTTTTCAGATGCCAGAGCTTTAAGTGGACTAAGATAAACAATCTTGCCTCTTTTTCCAAGCAGATGTTTTATGATTGCCAGAATAGCAATTAGCGTCTTTCCGCTTGCGGTAGGAGCAGAAACAAGGATACTATTCCCTTCCAATAATCCAGCCTTTACACTCTTTTCTTGAGGAGGATAAAGAGTTACGAATCCATTATTACGAAGAAATTCGATTGCACCATGGGGAATATCCAGATTGTCTACTCTCATACCCGGTTATAATGACCGGGTTTTGATTCATAAATAGCTGACTCTCGTTGCAATTTCTTGATGTATTTTCTTGCTTCTTCTTCTGTGAATTTACCTGTCTTTACCAATTCTTTAACAAAGGTTTTTTCTTCGACAGGCCTCTTCTCGTCTCCCTCGAGTGATTTCATTACATCCATGAATAATTGCATTTTGGAGACTTCGCTATGAGGCCGTCCCTGTAGAACACCTAGATCAACTTTTCCAGTGTTGACATCCACTCCAGCATCTTCTAGCATACTTTGTATAAGGAAGATTGCTCGTTCTGCATCCTCTGCATCCACTTGTGTTTTCATTAAAAGTCTAGCCTTCGCGGTAGCTAATCTGACTAGTCCTTCTAATTGTCTTGGTGTTACTGTAATCATACCTTCCGACTCTACATTCCTCATTTTCATATAGTATTCCAGAATCCTTTCTTCAGCCTCCGGAGTGAGATTTGGCTCACTTCTCTTAGCATATGATAGGTACTTTGTTAGAATATCAACATCGATAAGCGATTTTGTATCACTTCCTGATGCTCTGTGAAGATTGAGTATGTGTCGTGCTATCCTGTTGTCTTTTTCCTTTGAAGGAATATCTCTTACAACGAAAATAAGATCAAACCGAGTAAGAAGCGGAACAGGAAGATTAACGTTTTCCGTGATATTTTTGAAAGGATCATATTTTCCATACATTGGATTTGCAGCAGCCAAAATGGAAGTCCTAGCGTTCAAGGTCGCAACAATTCCTCCCTTTGCAATGCTTACTGATTGCTGCTCCATAACTTCGTGTAATGCACTTCTATCTTCGGGCTTCATTTTATCAAATTCGTCAATACAAACAAGTCCTTGATCTCCAAGAACTACTGCGCCTGCTTCGAGCATCATTATTCCAATCTTATCTCTTACAACTGCGGCTGTCAATCCTGCTGCAGTGGAACCTCTTCCAGATGTATAAAGTCCTCTTGGAGCTATCCTTGCACAAAACTTCAACATTTCGCTTTTAGCAGTACCAGGATCACCGACAAGGAAGATGTTGATATCGCCACGGATCTTCGCACCGTCTGCAAGAACCTTTTGAGTTGAACCAACTATCAATAACAAGATGGCTTCTTTGATAATGTCATGCCCATGTACATGAGGAGCAAATGACGAAACCAGTCTGTCATAAATGTCTGGATTGTTTGCAAGTGATTTGATTATTTTTTCTTCGTCAGAAGAAATCTCTTCTCTTTCCGTACTTCGAGATGTTTTACTCCCCCGGCCTCCAAGAAATTCTATATTGTTTCCTTGAACTCGCAATCTGTAGATTCCACTCTTTCCTCGCATTGATGGAATGTGTTCTTGTTCAATCCTTACAATTCCTGTGAGTATCACTCGATCTCCTGGTCTTGCGTTATCTACCAGATCTTGCAATACCGTTACATCCAAATAATGAGGAAGTTGACCGGGAGGCAAATCCTCTGGCAGTTCTTGGAGTCGTACCATTTGAAAATCTATGAATTTGCTTTGCTCTGGGTTAAGCTCCAAGTCTCTGTGCGTACATTTTCCGTCATCACACTTGAGAGGTTCTTTGAATTCCAACCCTTTTTCTTGAGTTCTTCTGGTGCCATGTCCTTCCGGACAAATGTAAACAAGCTCTTTGGCAAGTGGCTTTATCTCAGAGGATCTCACAACCATTCCAGAGACACTTATCATTTTTCCTATGACTTCTGCGTTTATTTCACGCAGACTACGTTGATCAGGATAGTTTGAAATTCTTGCGCGGACGTCATGACGAATTTTCTCTGCATATTGTGGAAATCTTTCTTTGAGAATCTCTTTAATTGCACCACTAAAGGCATGTAAAATTTCATCAGGATCTGAATTAAATACCGATTCAATTTCTGGATACGATACGAGATCATTATAATCAACTACAATATGTTGGGCCTTCTTCGCCATCATTTGATCTATTTCCTCCACGTACTTGTATGAACCAACTTTATCTTTGAATTGACTAAGGAATTCTTTTACTTGATCCTGAAGCTTACTTTGTGAAATGGATTCGGATCTGACTGTCATTTCCTTTCACCAATCGTTAGTTTCTTAAATTCTGCACTCTTGGAGTGAATGTAATCAAATAGTGCTCTTTCTTCAATGGTTAATTTCTTTGCTAGTTCTGTAGTCATCTTAGATGAATCTGCTAACCTGATTATTTTTCCTTGTCTTTTGCGTATCAATGAGTTTAGCATGCTTTCTACTTTGTCACGATCTTGTTGCGGAAGTCTCTGCATGAAGGAATTCATTTTAATGTAAAAATCTGGTTCTGATGTGGAAAGATCAAAATCGCCCTGAACATTCTCTTTAACCACAGCCTGTTTCAATGCCACAATCATATCTGTGTCCTGGACTTCAACGAGTTTTTCAGTTGACAATACTTCTGCCACCCATCTTGGGATGCTCAAAATTTCACCGTGTTTGGCTTCGATCGATACCTCTGGTGCAGCTACCTTCAAATCATAGCCAAAATTGACCTTTACCTCCTGTAGGCGATATCCTATAGTATGTATTCGGACTAGCTCGAAAAACTCCATCTACGCTAAGATCCCTCTACAAGACGCTAATTGGCTGGATCGATCAATTCTTTTTACCATTTACTGAGATCATTTGATCTTGGGTTTATTAGTTGAGAGGTACAAGACATTTAGCAGGCCTAAATTTTCTGAATTCGTTAATCCGTAGTTTATCAATGGAATTCAGTTTGGTGTCAGCCTTAAGAATCACGGGTTATAGGGCAATTACCTGAGTTAAGACGGTATGAAAATATTTTTTCTGAGATCGCCTATTAGTTTTGCATTAGACTTAATTTTATTAGTAGGTGAGACAGGTAGGAGCCTATGACCGAATCTACCATGTGGGTAGAAAAGTACAGGCCAGCTAAACTTTCCTCCATAGTGAACCAGAAGGAAATAATAGGCAGTCTGAAATCTCTTCTAAAAAACACATCAGAAATGCCACATCTGCTATTTTCTGGATCTGCCGGAGTGGGCAAGACTACTACTGCATTATGTCTTGCAAGAGAAATTCTTGGAGATTCCTGGCGTGAATATACTCTTGAGTTAAATGCGTCAGATGAACGCGGTATAAACATGGTAAGGGACAGGGTAAAGAAATTTGCTAGATTTTCAGGTCTTGATACCAGAATTCCTTTCAAACTTGTTATTTTGGATGAGGCCGATGAAATGACTTCTGATGCTCAAACAGCTCTAAGAAGAATTATCGAGGACACGTCAAGGCACTGCCGATTTATCATGATTGCAAATAATATATCAAAAATAATTGAACCTCTTCAAAGTAGATGTGCTGTCTTTAAGTTCACAAGGATAGACGAAGATGATGTTATAAGATACTTGGAAGAAATTTGTAAGAAGGAGAAGATAAAGTATAACGAAGGTGGTTTGAAGACAATCTATACTTATTCAGAAGGAGATATGCGGCATTCTATCAACTTGTTACAGGCTTCAGCAAGTATAGGAATGGTAACCGAAGATAACGTAAAGGCCTCAGCTGGGCTTTCCAAATCAAATGATGTTGGCGAGATCCTAAAACTTGCCCTAATCGGGAATCTATCGGAGGCAAGAAACAAAATGATAGAGCTCATCAAGGTATACGGAATGTCTGAGTCAGATTTCCTAAAGTATCTAAACGAAGAATGCTATAGGCTAAAAACTACTCATCTTTCCGAGATTTTGGAATCTGTGGCAAAATATGATTATCGATTAATAATAGGCGCAAATCCAGAGATTCAACTTTCGGCTTTGCTTGCAGAGCTTGGACATATAGGCAAGTAATAACGCAGAGAGAGGGATTTGAACCCCCGCGTGCTTGCGCACATAGGCTCTCAAGGCCCACGCCATGCCGGGCTAGGCGATCTCTGCGAGTTTTGTTCGCAGAGACTTGTTAAAATTTGTTTAAAATTTGGCACTTTCTGGACTTGCCTGACAGGTTAAAATATAATATACTTGAATAAGCAAGAAAAATAAAAGGACAAAAATTTAGTGGTGTGCGTGTGGATTAACAGAACCGGTTTCCATTTTCTTGAAGGTCCCTGCCGCTTTTTCATGGTGTTCTAGATTAGACTGATCTACTTTTATTGCCTGAGGAGGACATACTGAAACGCATGCCATACACCAAATACAGTCATGCTCTCTTATTGGATCAGCCTTATCTGTGTAGTCCTTTCTTTCTTCTTTTACCGAACTACCAGTTCCAGCAAATTCAACATCGACTGCCTTCTTTGCTGGAATATCCTTCTCCGTTCGGTACCACTGAAAGACTTGGACAGGACAAGCCTCAATACATGCACCATCAGCAACACAGGAATCCCAGTCTACTGCAACCATAGTGCCACTTACACCTACAGGCTCTATTTTTTCACCCCTGGCCTTAAATGCTCCTATACATTTTTCATCTTTAGACGCCTCTGCTAATTTACCGGGACCCCATCTAAAGTGATAATGCTCACCATCAGCCAGGCTTATTCTTCCAGTTGGTTTGAATCCCTTTGGAAAATCTTCTGGTATAGGCATGGTTTTTTGTCACAGGATATGTTATTTAAACCTAGACATAGTCTAACCTAAGGAAGTTTGTCGATCTCTTTTTCATGAATTTCAAGATTAGCCTGATCTACTTTGATTGCCTTTGTCGGGCAAACTTCAACGCATGCCATGCACCAAATACAATTTGCTTCTTTTACCGGACTTGCCTTATCTGTAAAGTCTTTCCGATCATTCCTGCCTGTCTCGCCCGGATTCTTGTACCACTCGAACACCTTAACAGGGCAACTTAGTAAGCAAATGCCATCAGCAACACAGGAATCCCAATCTACTGCAACAAATGTACCATGCACTCCTAGTGGTTTAATCTCTTCAGTTGCTGCTTGGTAATCAGATTTCACTTTGGGATCTGCAGCTGCTTCGGCAAGATGCCCTGGCCCCCAAACGAGATAATAGTTATCACTTAATGGATCTTTAAACTTCTCCATTACTTGATGGTTTTTTGGAAAGTTGGGATCTATTGGCACGATAGTGCAGAAATGTCGCTACTTATTTAAAGTGTATATACAAGATAAATTCATATTTTTCATATACACGTCGGTATCGTTGGGAATTTCCAAGTACGATGTCTATAGAAGTCCAAACGTAGGTATTTACGCAAAGTGTAATGATAGATTTGTGTTTATTCCTAACGGTTTTGCCATAACAAAGGTGAAGAATATCTGTGAATTTTTAAAGACGGATTATATTTTTACATCAGTAGCAAACACCAGACTTCTAGGCGTACTCATGGTAGTCAATAACACCGGTTTACTTTTACCGCGAAATTGTTTAGAAGAAGAAAGAGTTCATATGAAAAAAACAACAGGTCTTAATGTAGACATACTTGATACTAAACATACAGCAATAGGCAATTTGATTTGTGTAAACGACAAGGGTGGGGTAATGTCTCCCCTTATTCCCAACGAGTACGTAAAGAAGGTCGAAGACGTTCTCGGCATCGAAGTAATAAGAAAGAGGATTGCAGGATATCATCAAGCGGGCGCGATGGGAGTGGCCACTTCTCATGGAGGAATAGTACATCCAGAAACTGAAGAAGAAGATATCAAAATTATGTCACAGGTACTTGGGGTAGAACTAGAACCTTCAACAATCAACGGTGGGTCACCCTTCGTTGCTTCTGGCGTCTTGGCAAACAATACCTCTTTAGTAGTAGGCACACTCACGAATGGTCCGGAGCTTGTAATGTTGACAAAAGCATTCAGAGTTGAAGACTAGATCTTGGATTACTTAGTACAGATTCGATCTTAGCCTGCCTTTCGGAACCATTATCCATATTACGAATTATCACTGAGTTATCTGCATATTCCTTTGGAGCTGCTATGATTACATATCTTGAACTAGATGCCATTTCCATCTGCTTTCTTAATGGCTTCCCTGTCAAATCTACCTCTGCTGGAATTCCTTTGAGTCTGAGTTGAGAAGCGATGCTTATTGCGACTTTTCTCATGTCTTCATTAACAAATACTACCCAGATTCGTGAATTCTCTGCATGAGTCATTATCCCCTGCCGTTCTAGTGAATGTGCTATACGCTCTACTCCTCCAGCTGCTCCTGTGGCACCTAGATCACTTCTGCCAAATGCCTTTGTCAAGGTATCATATCTTCCACCACCCACAAGTGCACCTAGATCCGAGCTTCTGTCAAAGACCTCAAACACGATTCCTGAGTAATAATCAAGGCCTCGTACTGTGCCAAAGTTTATTCTAATGTTTTCTACGCCACGATTTTTAAGAGCTTCAAAGAGTTGTAACATCTTGTCCCAATTTTTTAATCTAGTAACATCTATCTTTTTTTCTATTTCTTGCGGGGTTCCTTTAATTTCAGAGAATTCTAGTACTTTTTCTAAATCAGAAACTGAATATCCTTTTTCTTTATACTCTTGAATTATTTCTTGTCTTCTCTTTTTTTGGATCTTGTCGACTGCTCGTAAGATATCGCTTACCACGTTGTCTAAATCGGATTTGAAAATGCCTTTTATGTATGATTCTATAAGTTCGCGATCACAGATATCTATCACAATGTTTTCTAGCTTTAAACTAGCAAAAAATTTGGACGTAAAGTCTATTATTTCCGCATCAGATTCTATGTTTGGTTCTCCGTATATTTCTACGTCCCACTGGTGAAAGAACCTGTATCTACCCTTTTGGGGTTCATCATAACGCCAAACTCCAC
>MNJS01000016.1 GCA_001920395.1 Thaumarchaeota archaeon 13_1_20CM_2_39_20 | reverse complement strand
TCTTTGTAGAGCTGTGGGCTCTGAGCAAGGTATGCTTGTTTGTCAAAGTACTTCAATGAAAACAAGTTTGCCCCGCCTTCACTTGCGCTACCAATTATTTTTGGCGTATTTACTTCAATGAAACCAAGTTCATCTAGTGTCTTACGAATCGAGAAAAGAGCATGATGACGCATCTTGAAAATCGAAGCAGTCCTCTGGTTACGAAGATCAAGCGCTCGTGCGTTCAATCTGTTGTCAATGTTACTTTCTAGTCTTCCAATAGGGTCTATCGGTAACGGATGCACAGCACGGGCCAAGATTTCAATTATTTCTCCTTTTATTTCGTAGCTGAAATCCCTCGCTTTTGTTTCCTGGATTATTCCGGTAACACGAACAACACTTTGCCTGCTGAGGTCCTTTACTTGTAGGATGTTCTCAGTTCCTGCAATTACTACTTGAGCCACTCCAGTGACATCCCTCAAAGTGAGAAATGCCAGCTTGCCTAATTCACGTAAATCCTCGACCCACCCACCCACTATTACTTTATTACCTTTCATCGAAACGTCTAGGTTTCCTATGTAATGGCTTCTTTTCAGTTCCATAAGATCTCACTTTCTCTCAAATTCAACTACTAGTTCTATCTTTCGAAGATCTTTTGCTATCGTTATGACTTTATCTACATCTATAAGAAATCTATATAGTTTATCCAATCAATTGCGATCAGCTCAGAGATCGCTTTTCAAAACCCAAATGTACTCCTGTGTCATACCATATCCAATGACTTTCCTTTCCGTTGAGAATCTCAAAGTGTTTTATCAAACTCAGGGAAAGCAAGTGCATGCTGTAGATGATGTGTCATTTTCGCTTGAGAATGGGGAATCCATAGCTATTGCAGGCGAGAGTGCATGTGGAAAAAGCACTCTTGGCCTTACAATCATGAGAGCACTTCAGGGAAACGCAATTGTTTCTGGAGAAATATTGTTTGATGACAAATCGATATTAAAGATTTCAGAGGAAGAATTCACGAAGACTTTGCGCTGGAAGGAAATATCAATGATCTTTCAAGGCTCGATGAACTCGCTAGACCCCGTCTTTACAATAAAACAGCAGTTTGATGAGATCCTAAAAAAACATGGATACAAAGGAAATCATCAAAAAGCAATATTAGAAGCAGTAAGTGTGGTTGGGCTCCCAATCTCTGTTCTTGAAAAATTTCCTCATGAGCTTAGTGGAGGGATGAAACAAAGAGTTGTCATTTCAATGGCTCTGCTTTTAAAACCAAAGCTTGTCATTGCTGATGAGCCGACCACGGCTCTTGATGTCCTTGTTCAGGCTCAGATCATGAGTCTCATAAAAAGATTGAAAAAAGAAGGCATAGCTGTGATGTTAATTTCCCATGATCTTGGCATCATATCTGAGATATCTGAAAAAGTAGGTATAATGTATGCTGGCAAGATTGTAGAGTTTGGCAATTTATCGGATATTTACAAGAATCCTAAACACCCATACACAGATGCGCTACTCAAGTCAGTACCGAAGCTGAAAGATGGGTCTGATCTAGTTTCTCTGAAGGGAAATCCTCCCGACCTAGTTAATCCGCCAGAAGGTTGCAGATTTTATGACAGATGTGCACATGCAATGGAAAAATGTAAAAAAGAACCGCCCAAAATCAAAACACCGTCTGGATACGTCTTGTGCTGGCTCTACGAATAAAACACGAAATAACAGAATGCTAAAACTTCAAAGGGTTTTACTGCAGGCCCGTGCCATGATAGTACGCATTATAGATTCTCAATGCATTTTGTAGAGACACTTCTCTTGCGTGCTCCAGCATGGCATTTCTGTCTTTGCCTTGCTCATCTGTTGATGTGTTTGTCAGACCATAATAACTTGCTTGTAGATGAGCGAGACGCTGCTCGTGAATCTGGTCAAATATCACAACTGCTTTTTCTAACGCATAGGCTTGTGCTGCAGATAGCTGACGACCATTGGTCTTTTCGTTAGTTGTCGGACCTCCTACCAAGTTAAGATATTCAGAATCAATCTTTGCAAGTTTACTGACAAGATCAGAGGCTTTTGATTCCATATTGTCCCAGTTCTTGTTTATTTGGGCTTGTCTGTCGTATGAACTCTCATCTGTTGCCACATTGGATTGAAAATTAACATAGTTCGCATCGATACTGCTTAGTTCAGATACAATCTGCTGAGCCTGGGTTAATGATGAATTTCGAGCTTCTTCAATGAGAGTATTTCTATCCCTACCCTGTGTATCAGTTTGAGTATTTGTCAGGCCTTGATAACCATTTGCCTGCAAGTCAGCAAGTTGTTTTATATGTATCAGGTCAAATGTTGCTAGTGCATTCTCTAATGACACCTGCTGTTGTTGGGCTATTTGTCTACCTCTACTTGTTTCGTCAGTAGTTGTACTTGTAAGACCAGACCAATCTGTTTTTGATTGTTCAACGTTTGCAGATTGATATTTAGCAACGTACGTCACCATCGCCCTTTGCTCTTCAGCTTGCTGCCTTTTTGCGATATCAGACCAGTTATCATCCGCAAATACGATCTTATTTAGATATATAGAACTTGTACTTAGCAGTAAGCCTGCAATCATTACAATAGATAGTACTATTCTCAAATTCACGATTCTTTCTCATATCTCATGGGTTTTAAAACTTTGCGATGCCTAGATCTAGGCTAATGATCGCTTGATATATTTGGTATACAATCAGGTAGTGTAATGGAAGAGATCCTTTCCGCAAAGGATTTGAAGAAATACTTTGTCAGGGGAGGATTTTCTGGCCACAAAGATGTCGTTCGAGCCGTTGATGAAATTTCGTTTTCGGTAAAAAAAGGCGAGACCTTTGTTCTTGCTGGTGAATCAGGATCCGGCAAAACAACAACTGCGCGCTTGATATTACGAGCAATAGAACCCGACGCTGGTACGGTTATTTTTGATGGGGTTAGAATAGACAATCATGATACCGCTTTGAGAAAGATACGAACAGAGTGCCAGATGATTCATCAAGACCCCTATGCCTCGGTCAATCCTCGTATGACTGTTTCAGACATAGTTAGAGAGCCGCTTGACATATATGAAATTGGCTCGGTAAAAGAAAGGAATAAGCAAATTTTGGAGGCCTTGCGTGAAGTCAAATTAGAACCTGCTGAAGAGATTGCAAAGAAATATCCCCACATGCTATCAGGTGGACAAAGACAAAGGGTTGCGATGGCCCGCTCAATTGTTACGAGACCTAAACTAGTCATAGCAGACGAACCTGTTTCAATGTTGGATGTATCTGTTAGAGTAGGGATTTTGGAATTAATGCGAGAATTGCAAGAAAGACTTGGAATCTCATTTCTTTATATTACGCATGATCTTTCAACAGCAAGATACATCGGCCACAGAATTGCAATCATGTATCGTGGCAAGATTGTTGAATCCGGACCAATTAATGATGTCTTGCTTGATCCAAAACACCCGTACACCCAGGCACTCATTGACTCCATCTCGGATCCTAATCCTGATAATCTCACGAAGAATAAAGAGATTCGGATTAAAGAGTTCTCAGATATCGACGTTTATGAAGGATGCAGGTTTAGAGATCGATGTCTCTACGCTGCAGAAAAGTGTAAGCAAGAACCACAACTTGAAACAATCCGAAACGATAGGTCTGCCGCTTGTTTTTTTCCATTAAACTAGTTTGCAACCTGTGCCATATCAGAAATTCTGTGCGAAACAACATGTGATACACCATTCCTTGGAAAAACGCCATAGATCAGTTTAGCTTTTTGTACTACCGAGTCTTTTAGTGAGACCATGATCATCTGGCTTCCACCTGAGCGATCTTCGAGAATCTTTGCAAGCCGTTCAGTGTTCTGTGCGTCAAGGTGTGCGTCAACCTCATCGAGAAGATAAAACGGCGACGGCCTGAGTTTCTGAAGAGCCAAAAGGAATGTTATAGCGGCCAGAGTCTTTTCACCACCACTAATCGATGTGGACTCTCTTTTTGGTTTATTTGGAAATTGAGCAAGATATGAAATACCAGATGAGAAGATATCATCTTCATTTTGAATCTCAAGCCATGCATTTCCTCCGGTCATCTTGTTGAATATCTCACGAATGTCTTTGTCGACTTTGTCGTAAGATTCTAAAAATGTCTGACGCTTGTCCTTGTCTATTTCTTCGATGAATTTTATGATGGAGTTTCTCTCTGCTTCAAGCTCGTTCTTTCTCGTAGACATTGAACGATAACCATTTGAAATTTCGACATAGGTCTCCGGAGCCTTTGTGTTAAGCGACCCGGATAACTTTTTCTTCTCTGACTCTAGTTCGACTAGAAGTTGATCAACGTCAAAAGATTCCAGAAGTGTTTGATAACCAAATGATTCAAGCGTTTTACGAATTCGATCTTCATTTTCAGTTAGATCTTTGATATCGCGTGATAGTGAATCAGATTGTCTTTCAATTCCGTTGATTTCTTTGGTAAGGGTTCTTTCTGACTCATACAGGTTCTTAAGCTTAGAATCATATTCTTTAA
Source organism: Thaumarchaeota archaeon 13_1_20CM_2_39_20 (assembly GCA_001920395.1). GTDB lineage: Archaea > Thermoproteota > Nitrososphaeria > Nitrososphaerales > Nitrosopumilaceae > Nitrosotalea. The sequence continues at coordinate 7,071 of MNJS01000016.1, read as the reverse complement.
GAGTAGAAACGGAAGTTCCTGATGTTGATATCAGTTGCTGCTCTTTTTCTCTAAGTGAAACTAGTAGGGAATCAAGGCTTTCCTTTTCTTTTGCCAGAGTTCTTGATTCTACCTCAAGATCATGCTTTTCATGATTTAGGGAAGACTGTTCCTGTGAGAAGAGTCTCATGTTGGCTTTAAGAGAGTTTTCTTCATTGCCAAGTTCGGTAAGTCTAGTTGTGAGCTCACGAAATTCCGCAGATATGGAGCTTTGAGTGCTCAATAGTGTTGTCTTTTTCTCGTTTAATGTGGACAGAACATTTGCGATTCTTGCTTGCTCTTCTTCTGCATAATTTTCTTTAGTAAGAGAAATACGTTCTTCTAGTGATGCAACATACGATTCTGTTTTTGCCAGATCAACAAGAATGTGCTCTTCCCTTCTTCTTAGCTGTAAGATTCTGGATGAAAGCTGCTCCTCTGATATGGTCAATGTCTTTAATTTTACCTTAACATCAGTACGGCTAAGGTCTACATTTGCAAGCCCTGTATCTGAAGAACTAAACCTATTCTGCAAACTTTTTGCTACTTTCTCGATTTTCTTTAGATGGTTCTTTTTATTTTGAATGAATTTCTTTAAAAGTTCAAGTGATTCTACAAGTCCGTCAACTGAGGTACTAAGAAGGATTATTTTAGTAAGATTGGAAACCTTTGAGTTTATATCAACCACTACTGCATTTGCATCTGCTTCAAAGAATTGGCCATCTATTGCTACTGCCTTGTATCCTTTCTTTGACAGCTCATAGGCTTTCTCTTTAGAGTCTACTAAAACAATATTTCCAAAGATAAAGTTTTTCAGTGATTCCAGATTCTCTTCACATTTTACAAAGTCTGATAATGTTCCAAGAATTCCTTTTTCTTTTTGAACAGAAATCTTGGAGTTTGAAACTGCGTCAAGAGGAATTATCCTTATTTTTGGTAATTTCTTTTGTTTGGCAAATTCAGAGATTTCAAGAAGCGTGGCAAAGTCATTTACAACTAGTGCTTTGAGCCAATCAGAACCTGCTGCAAGTATAGGCCGCTCATGTTGTTTCTCCCATGTAAGCAATTCATAAACTAGTCCTCGAATTCCAAGTCTCTTAGAATCTTCTTTTAGTTTTGCTATAGAATAGTCCTCGTGCATTACTTCTTTTACTACTTTTATCTTCGCTTCGTATTGAGCTGCTGCCTTGCTCGCTTTTTCAAATATTAGTGAAGTCTCTTCAACATCTTTTTCTATCTTTGTATGTTTGTCTCCTAGTACATCTAGTCTGGATTTTAAATCATTAAGTACTGCTTCGTGACCTGTCCTCACTTGTCCAAGTCTTTGTTCGAGATCAATCAGTCTTTCCTTTTCTTGTACGAGTGATTTTATCTTAGAAGCATTTTGTTCTATCTTGTTTTGTATGTCGGCCCTCTCCTGTTCAAGTTTTGAAATAGATAGTTTGGCATCGTTAAGCGAACTCGTTAGGCTCGTTACTTTTTCGTCCACTCTGAGCTTGTTTGTAGCAACCTGTGACTGCTGCTTTAGGACTTGCTTGATTTCAGAATCCACAGAAGCAAGTTCCACATTGACGTTCTTTTTGGATTCATTGACTGACGCGATTGAATTCTTGAATTCTGTTATCTGCGATTCCAAGATAGAGTGTTTTTCGTTAAGGCCTGCTAGTTCCATCTGGATTTCAGGCAGTCTTGAATCTATTTGTGAGATCCTTCTTGCGCTAGTAGCTAGTTTGCTGTTTGCGGCTTCTGACTGGTGCATGGAAGTTGCAAGTTCAGAGTCAATCGATGCTTTGGCCTGGTTGTAGGCATTTGCTTCTTCCATGAACTTTTGCTTTTCATCTTCGAGTTTCTTTATCTCATCTCTGATTTGGCCACGCTGTTCTTCCAGCTTCTTGGCCTCTGATTGCACTGCGTGCAGGCTTCTTTCCTTTGATACCTTATTTTCGTCTATGCCACGGAGTTTGTTTGATGCCTGGATGGCGAAAAGTCGCTTGAGTTCTCTATCTATATAGTCATACCTCAGCTGATTGTTTCTTTCTTCTTCTAGTTCATCAATTCGCTTCTTTATTTCGTCCATTCTTGCAAGTGCTATCTCAAGGCGCCTATCCGCTTCATCTAGCTGCTTTAATGCCTCTGTCTTTTTCTCATCAAAATAGGCAAGTCCTATAATATCTTCTATAATTCGCCTTCTTTCTTCAGCGTTAAATTCGGAGATCCTAGTAATAGTACCCTGCTGAACTATGTTCAACTTATGAATGCCACAATTTGCCACCTCAAGAAGGTCAAGCATGTGGTTTCGTAGGACCTTTTTTTGATTCAAATAGTAGATGTTTTCTCCTGTCTCATCCATCTCTCTAGTAATGGTTACCGTGTTTGAATCTACAGGGATTTTTCTGTCAGAATTGTCAAAGTGACAGCTTACCCTTGCTATCTTTGCACCGTGACGCGTATTATCAACATCATGTAGCAATGAACGAAGTTTGTCAACTCTCATCACCTTGGGAGAGTTTTCTCCCAGAGCAAATGATATAGCATCTAAGATGTTACTCTTTCCGGATCCATTAGCTCCTGATATGGCTACCAACCCAGGTTCAAAATTAACCAAGGTATTCTTATAACCGAAAGATTTGAAACCGAAAATTTCCAACTTACGTATATGAACCAATAAGTTCGATGTTCCATCAGGCGAAATAACAGATTATTGACAAGTTTCCTTGACTATGCTAACAATAATTACAATGTGAAAACGGCTATCTATCTCTCTTACCTTCAACAAACTCAGCAAAGACCCTCTTGGCCTCAGTATACGGCATCTGTATTGGAGGATGTTTGAAGCAATAAGAAGAGATGCTAGTCATTGGCCCCGAGAGTTTTCTGTCAAGAGCAATCTTGAGTCCTCTTATGGCATCTATCATTATTCCCGCGCTGTTATATGCATCGATTACCTTCAATTTCAGATCAAGCTTGATTGGTATCTTCCCAAAGTATTTTCCCTCTATGTTTATGTAACATATCTTTTCATTATCTATGAAATCCACATAGTCACTTGGACCAATTCTCATCGGAATATCATAATCAGCCATTGCCTTTACGGCGCTAGTCTTGCTAATTCGTTTATCTTCAAGTCTCTCTTCATCGAGCATGTTATAGAAGTCCATATCTCCTCCTATGTTGAGCTGATATGTTCCATCTATTAGCACTCCCCTGTCCACAAATAGTTTGACAAGAGTCTTGTGAACTACTGTGGCACCAAGTTGACTCATGACATCATCACCTGCAAGTGGAATCTTCTTCTCAGCAAAGGTTTGTTGCCATTTAGGCTCTGAAGCTATGAATACTGGAATAGCATTAAGAAATCCTATTCCTGCTTCGAGCGCCTGAGATGCATAGTGTCTTACTGCATTGGTGCTTCCAACCGGAAGATAGTTTACCAACATTTCCGCACCCGTATCTTGTAACACCTTTTTTACATCAACCTCAGGTTCATCTGAAGTCGTAACTATTCTACTTAGATGTCTTCCTACACCATCAAGAGCAGGTCCTCGCTGTACAGTTATTCCTGTCGTGGGCACCTCTGCCACTGTAATTGTATTATTTGGTCGTGCGTAGATAGCCTCTGAAAGATCCCTCCCCACCTTTGTATCTGCTACGTCAAATGCAGCAACTACCTCAATGTCACCAGGCTCGTAACCACCCAAGCTATGCGACGTTAGACCGACGGTATCGCGTGGATTTTCTGAATAATATTTTGCTCCTTGAATAAGCGCAGAAGCACAGTTGCCCACTCCAGCTATTGCAATCTTTATCTTCTTTCCCAATTTTATCGATAGCTACCAAATTATACCATCATATTAATTACTTGTTATTATCAGCAGAGGATTTTATACCCCATACTTGATTCGAATGCTGTGATAAGACCAGGCAGACCAGTGAAAGATATTTCAATTAGAAAAGGTGAAACCATAGAAAAGATTTTTGATCAAATGTCAAAATCCGGTGGATTTGAGTCAAGAAATCTGGCTGATGGATTGAATATTCTTACCACGATGATCCAAGACAAGAATTGCCTAAAGTTTCTGTCTTTTGTAGGAGCCATTGTCTCCACAGGGTTGAGGGGGGTGATCACCGACATGATAAAGAGTAAGATGTTTGATGTTGTCATAACCACTTGTGGGGCTCTTGACCATGACATTGCAAGACATTACTCAAATTATCTGGAAGGTTCCTTTACTCTAGATGACGTCGAATTAGCAGACAAGAAGATTCACAGGCTTGGAAATGTATTGGTACCGTTGAAAAGTTATGGGCCTTTGATTGAGGAAAAAATGAACAAATTTCTGCAAAAATCTTACGCCGACGGTAAGAAGGAGATGTCAACTCGTGAGATCTCAAAGATGATTGGAGAAAATCTTGGTGAAGATTCGTTTTTGTATTGGGCAAATAAAAACAAGATACCAGTTGTCGTTCCGGGCATAATGGATGGTGCAGTTGGAAGCCAGATTTGGATGTTCACTCAAAAACACAATGATTTCAAGTTAAACGTTGCCTCAGATGGCGACCTGCTATCAGAGCTTATTTTCAAAGCCAAAAAGTCTGGAGCATTCATGATAGGTGGCGGAATATCAAAACACCATACGTTATGGTGGAATCAGTATAGAAATGGTCTTGACTATGCTGTGTATATTACTACAGCACAAGAATTTGATGGAAGTCTGAGTGGTGCACTTGTAAGGGAGGCAATTTCGTGGGGAAAAGTAACACAAACTGCAAAACAGACTACAATTCATGCAGAGGCAACAACCATACTTCCCTTTCTTTACTCTGCATTACTTGCCAAGCTCAAATAGTGTAGATACTTTTCTGATATAATTTCTCAAAACCCAATTTAACATAAAAGTCAAGCAGATTATCCTTTTCGTATGTCTCCAGCATCAAAAATTCTAGTTTTCTTTGGTCCACTTCTTGTAGAGCAAAATCAATTAACGATGAGGCAAGACCTTGGTTTCTCCTCGCAGGAACTGTGCCCAAACAATAGAGTCCCATTACCAAATTTTTTTGATACAAGGCCATACAAGAACTATTTGATTCGTCTACAATGTAATCTGCAGATTTGAGTGAATTCTTTACTATACAGTCTACTACATTGAGCCATTCTGGGCAATCATATGCCTGACAGAATATCTTTGCCCAAAGCATAGAATCTCCTTGTGATACCTTGTGAACCTCAGGTTTTGTCACCGGTAGAATTTTCTTCACAAGAACGTGTTGAATATCGTAAAGGATGAAATTTTTTCTACGAAGAAGATCTTCCAATTCAGGATAGTCCAAACAATAGACAAAGGGCCTCATTCCGTATTTGTGAAATAGTGAGGCTGCCTCATCAAGCATCTTCTCACTTGTACAAGTTATTTTTGTCAATTTGTCAAAGAAAATGTCATTAGGTAATTCTTGATTAATAAATACAGTTCCACATTCTAATTGGATGCGTTTACACCAAAGATCTGTGAAGCCAAGATCATTTTCCTCAATTGTAGGTATCATGATTCTATTCCGAGTACTCGACATACACGGAGAAAATTATCAACACTAAGATTACTGCCACCTATTACATTGGTACAGATTTTGTCTAGTATTTCAAGTGCTTCTGGAGAATTCAAATCATCATTAAATGAATTAAAGAAGTTCTCAACAAGAATCACAAGTTCCTGGTCCGATCTATCTGATACTTTTGACCTTGCCTTGTAGAGTTTTTCCAATAACGGTTTCTTGGTCAAAAGGTCACTTTCAGTAAAATCAATGTCATTTCTATAATGGCTAGAAAAAATGTAAAGCCTCAGCAGATTCTGACCGTATCTATGTACCAGATCTCTTGCCCACACTACGTTACCAAGTGACTTTGACATCTTCTCACCGTTTGATAACACAAGACCCACGTGCATCCAGATTTTTATAGGATTGTCAGATCCTGTGATCAGTCTGTATTGCGCAAGATGTGCCTCATGATGAGGGTATGAGAGCTCCCTTGCACCTCCATGTATGTCATAGTTTCTGTCAAAGTTTTCGATTGCTACTGCTGTATCTTGTATGTGCCACCAAGGAATTCCTTTGCCAAATTGACTGTTCCAAGAAAACCCGAAATCTTCAGAGCAATTCCACAACATTATGTCTTCTTGATTTTTCTTGTTTGGTCCGACATCCAATCTATGAAGATTCAATTGCTCCTTTGACTGCTTTGACAAGGCTCCATAATCTTTGAGTGTAGATACGTCTAGGTAGATATTGCCATTTGCGGAATATGCAATCTTTTGTTCTAGTAATTTGGAAATTTCCTTTTCCATACTTGAGACGTAGTCTGAGACGTGAGCGAGTCTGCTTATGCTCTTTATATTAAGAAGATTGAGGTCTAGCATGAATTGTGATGAATAGAATCTGGCTATTACTGAATAGTCATCACCTTTCTCTTTTGCCTTGTTAAACACGTTTTGGTTTATGTCAGTCATGTTAACTAGGACGTCTGTAGCATAATTATTATCGCGCAAAAATCTGCATAGCAGATCATATGTAAGAAATATTCTTGCATGACCCAAATGAGTATAATCATACAGTGTAGGTCCACAAATGAATATCTTTACGAGACTTCTTTCAAAGGGTTCTAAATCTTCCTTCTTTGAAGAAAAAGAATTGAAGAGTTTAAGCATCTTTTGGATTTATCTTCCACCTTGAGAAAGAATAGGTGTTAGTGTCACAGTAGAACGAATCTTTGATATTCTTCTTATCTTGTGCGTGATTATGTTCTCAAGCGCTGCACTTGAATCGGCGTGCAGCTTCACGAATACGTCGTAAATTCCGTACGTACCCCTAACCTCTTTTACTTCTGGGATTTTTGTTAGCTCATTTATGATATCTGCCTCAGAGCCCAAATCACAGTTAAGGAGTATGTATAGAGTTTCCATAAATATTGGTGATTTTCATTGCATAAAATGATATCCATGATTTAAAAGTATGTGCTTGATATCCAATCACGTGGTCAATGAAATCACAGTTAGAGAGATG
>MNJS01000037.1 GCA_001920395.1 Thaumarchaeota archaeon 13_1_20CM_2_39_20 | reverse complement strand
GTTAATGTTGTAAATGTTTGGCAGCTTCAAGGAGCTACTGGAATAGGAGTACTCCTCTTTGCAATTCCTATAGGCCTTTTCTGGGGATTTGATATCGTACCTAGCGGTCTGCTAAGTGGAGCCATCTGGACGACTGGAAATATACTTGCTCTCTATTCTGTCAGATTGATAGGACTAGCTAGAACCTCACCATTTCTTGCTGGCTTTAGCATTCTTGTTTCTTTCATGTGGGGAATTTTGTTCTTCAATGAAAAATTCAATTACATGGTTCTTGCTATCGCAGCTATCGGATTGTTACTTGCTGGTTTGCCATTTGTCTCGAGCGCTGCAAAGAATCCATCGATACAAAAGAGAGGTTATCTTTTTGCTGCAGCATCAGGCCTAATAGGAGGTTCGTATGTTATTCCCATGCAAGCAACACACTCTCTTCAATCAGGATTCTTTTCTTCAAGTCTGTCCATTTTTGCTATTGGGATACCACTATTACTTTTTTCCAGAAGATTCATCAAGAGAGAATTAGCGGCAGGAGTTCTTTCAGGTAGTTTATTCAATATGGGCAGCTTGGCTGTCTTGGTGGCTATTAGCATCATAGGTATCACGGTTGCTTATCCCATCTCTCAAACAGCCACAATTTTCGCTGTTTCTTGGGGGATTCTATATTTTAGAGAGATTGTTCGCCGGAACAATATATTGAAGGTAGTTGCTGGCGCGATATTGATATTGTGTGGGGCAGCGCTCCTTACGGTAGCATAGTTAAACATTTTATTTGGTTGATAACGACTGCATTCGAATTGAAAGCAGTTATAGTTTTTAGTGGAGGGATGGACTCCGTTTGCACCGCAGTCTATTTACGAAAGCAGTACGACCTTTATGGAATCACATTCTCGTATGGTCAGAAAGCCGATCAGGAAGTATTGATTGCTAAACGTTTTTCAAAATTATTGAAATTTACTGATCATAAGGTACTGGATATCAGGTTTATGAAGGAATTATACGAGAAGACAAACGCTCTGACATCTCCTAAGATGAAGATTCCCTCAGAGTTTGATTATTCAATAGTTGCACCGATAAGAAATGCAATTTTTCTTTGCATAGGATCTGCATGGGCGTTTTCAAAGAATGCAGTTCTTGTTGCTTATGGGGCTCACAAAGGAGATGAGAGATATCCAGATTGTAGACCGCCTTTTACGAAATTGCTCACACGGGCGCTCAACGAGGGAGAGATAGATGGGATAAAACTCGGTATAAGAAAGCGAATTAAAATATGGAGCCCCTTTATGGATAGTTTTTCAAAAGTAGACCTTCTTAAAATTGGTTACAAAAGATTAGGTAGTGATATATTCAGAACATGGAGTTGTTACTCTCCCGCAAGAATTCATTGTGGAAAATGTGAGTCTTGTAACAACAGAAAGATGGCATTTCGCTTGGCTGATATTGTGGACAGAACCAGATATGGATCTATCTTAGATTCTTGAGAGGGTTGGTCTTCTCAGTATAAGTGGTCTTACAATGAGATAGTATACAAGAAACACAATACCAACAATTCCCCAAAAGATCCAGTTTGTCAGGGATTCATCAAAGCCCATCTTCTTGAAATAATCCATCGAATTAATGGAGATTCCAAGACCTGCACCTAGTACAACAAAAAATTCAATGGTAAACCAAAGGAAAGCTGGCCATGATTCATTTGGTACATGTATGTTGTTGTGTGTTCCCACAACTGGAGTCAATTTGTCGTTATTATTTAATTTTTCAGATTAGGTGATATTTGGCTTAGATTTTCCGCCATATATCAAACTAAGAACGTCAGTACGTACTTCTTTCTTGTCATAAATTCCTCGTGATGCTATTGTTGTTACCATAGCATCATTTCTAACTCCACGCATCTTCATACATAGATGTTCTCCTTCTGCTATCACAATGACACCTTTAACACCTTCACCATACAATTCATCAGCAATATTTTTTGTAATCCTCTCTTGTATTTGCAATCTGGCTGAATATTTTTCTACAAGACGAACCAATTTTGATATTCCAAAGACCTTGCCATTTGGAGCATATCCTATTGTTACTTTTCCAAAAAATGGCAGCATGTGATGTTCACACATAGAATAAAACTGAATATCCTTTGCAATAACGACATCCGAGTCTTCAGAGAACTTGACAGTGAGTTCAGACTCTGCATCATAGCCTTTGAAGATTTCTTCGTACATGTCTGCTATCCTACTTGGCGTACCAACTAGACCCTCTCTTGTCGGGTCTTCTCCTATTTCAGCAATTAATTCGCGAATGAGTCGCTTCACTCTTTCCTTATCCATCATGGTGCTCCTATGAATTTATGAATTTGAGGTACTATACGGACTTCCTCGTAATAAGCATGAACTTCGTCATAAAAGCTTAAGAGTTGTTCCAAACTTGGCTCTGCAATACCATACGTGGGCTGTATTATAAATCCTGCAAGTGATGATTTTGATGTGCTCTGAAAAATTCTCTTGAGAAGTTTCTTAAAGGGGCCAAGTTCGGTCTTCGAACTCACTACCACTTTGATATACGTAACTTTTTTTGACTCTACTGAGAGTCTAAGACAGTCAAGCTCATTTTCCAAGAGTTTAGAATAATGTTTTGAATCAACGAATTCTGAATCAGGAGTCTTAAATTCTATTTTAATAAAATCTAAGTAAGGAAGAACCTGTGCAAACCTTGTTGAATCATAACACGACGATTCTAGATAGGAAGGAATCTTCTTTAGCTGGACAAACCTTGCCAACTCTGATACCGCTTCAGATTGTGCTAGTGGATCGCCACCAGTAAAATTTACCTTGTAAGTATTTTTTTCCAAACTCCTTTCAATCATCTTTTTTGCTTCGTCAAGTTCATACTGCTGACCAGAGTTCATTGGAATTGCATCTTTTGTGTCGCAATAAAAGCATTTGAAAGGACAACCTGCAAGCCTCACGAAAAGGGTCTTTGTACCGTATAATAGTCCTTCACCTTCAATTGATGTGAATATCTCATAAAGTCTTACTTTCAAGCAATCGATCTGTACTTAATCAATATTTATTTAATTGGATTTTGTGAGCAACAATCTTCACCAAAATGATTTATTTGTTGAAATGAGACACTCTACAGTGCAAAAACTCATTTTTTTGCTCGGATTGTTGGTTGTGATAACTTTTCTGAGTTACCAAGATGCAAATGCTGTGACAATATCAGCTGTTCCTCAGGAGCCAGTTTTTGGGCCAAACGACTGGATAAAGGTTAATCTAAGCATTAGTGGATATAGTGGAGGACCCATTACGTGGGTAGCTCATAGACCAGACAATTCAATGACATCAGGTACGCTTTACGACATAGGCATGGGAACTACAGTACACCAAATTATACGTGATGCGTCTGACAATTACTTTGGCACATGGTCAATTGATTACCTGTATAATGGTGTAAAGGAAACAATTCACTTTAGTGTTAGTCCAATCACATTGACTGTTCTTACTGACAAAGAGCTGTATTATGAACCTGATAAAATGCAAATAAACATTACCACATCTTATTACAATCCGAACTCTAATCTTGCTAAATTATATCATCTGAATTTTTTTGATAAAAAAGGAAATCCCGCAAATAGCATGGCGCAAATAGATATCAGGGCCCTGCAACAAAGTATAGTGTACAATTTCCCTTTAATTGAGCTTTCAAAGTACAATCCACCTGGCTTGTACAAGTTGAGGATCCAGTACTACAATACAGTTGTTGAGGCACCCTTCACTCTGGGTGATATATCCAAGCTAATGGAAATAACTGCACAAACCAATTCTGCTACCTATATTCAGGACGATAATGTCAGTATCGACCTAGTTTTCACAAGAGTCGCCGAGTCCACGGGCACATTGAAAATAACCGATCCTGCTGGAAACGTAACCAGTAGTCAATTTCATGTAGAATCGATCCATACTTCTTTAGTTCTGAAGAATATTGCGCAGAAGATAGGAACGTACAGATTTGAGGTTCAATACGGCGGGGTTACCAAGACAGGGCATTTTAATGTAGCAGCTAAAACTAACAAGATACCAAACATTGATCTACAAATCATGCTCGACAAACTAAATTACAGACGGGGTGAAATTGTTCACGCAAAAATTCACACATCTAGTGTCATAGCTGATTCAATAAGCACGTGGATAGCAGATCCAAACGGCACACAGCACCCAGAGATATCATTACCTATGGTGACCAATGATACAATTGTACCACATAGGATAGCTAATAATTACACCGCTGGAACTTGGAAATTCTACGTCAATTATGGTGGGGTAGTAAGATCTGAATCTTTTTATGTTTATGCGGCCAGAACAGATGATAAAGAAATACTTGACACAAAAAAGTTTGCTGTTCCCACTTTTGTATCCAAATTTGGTTCCACAAATTTCACCGAACCAGCTGGTATTGCAATCGACTCAGACGACAATGTCTATGTTGTAGATTCTGGGGACTCTAAAGTGGAGAAGTTAGGCCCAAACGGGACCTTGGTTCTTTATTGGGGGAGTTGGGGCTCGTCAAATGGTCAATTTAAGCATCCAACTGGTATGTTTGTGAACAAAAAATATGTTTTTGTTGCAGATTCTGGAAATGCTAGAATTCAAATGTTTGACAAAAGCGGAAATTTTCTTTTTGCTTGGGGAAGCTATGGTGATATACCCTCTATGTTTCACATGCCAGTAGCAATAGCTTCAGACGGGATTGGCGATTTGTTTGTGGCAGATTCTGGCCGAAACACCATTCAAATATTTGATACTAGAGACATTTACAAATACCAGATACATTCCCCACTTACCAAATACGCAAGTTTCCCTGCCATTGATGCAATAGCATTTGACTCTACAGATGATTTGTACGCAGTTTCTACCGACGATAAAATCCTAGAGTATTCCAGTATTGGTGATTTCAAAAACTTTTTTGGTTCCAGCGGAACCGAGGAGGGCAGATTCAGCAATCCATCTGCGGTAGCTGTTGATTCCAAAGACAACTTTTATGTCGTTGATACAGGCAATCATAGAATACAAAAATTTGATGTTTATGGAAACTTTATTTTAAGCTGGGGTACTGAAGGAAGAGGCCCTGGACAGTTTGGAGAACCAGTGGGAGTTGCAATTGATTCTGCAGGCAACATCTACGTAGTAGATAAGAAAAATAGTAACATACAAAAATTTTCGTACGCCAAATCTGGTAAAATAGCTACTCCTATTTGGGTGAGGGATAGCGCTGCGTGGTGGTCAGCTGGAGTGTTGGACAAAACTGATTTCGCACAAGGAATAAGCTACATGATAAGGCAAGGATTGATAAAAGCTCCTTTTGCTAAGCAGATAAACGCTGTAAAAATACCTGACTGGCTTAAAGCAAATGCAGGATTGTGGTCTTCAGGACAGATTGATGATAAAACATTTGCTATGACAATTCAGTATCTTATTGAATCAGGAATTGTTAAGGTCTAAGAGGAAATCTCAGGTACTTTTCTAACAAACAAGCCAGCAATGAAGATTAGCACGCCCAATATTCCAATGAGACTTCCTATGAACTCTATTGTATCCTTCAGAACCTGTTGTGTTGGAGCCAACAATACTGCAAGTATTGCACCTACGACTATCATTGGAATTCCTACTCCCAATGAGATTGGTCTTGAAGTCATCTCCTCTGTTCGCATCCAAAATCTATATGAATTTTATGAAAGCTTCCTGCCACATCGTGTACAATAGCTTCCAGATGAATTCAAGCCGCAAACAGGACAAACACGTGATGCCCGTGCAGTTTTGAAAAATCTTAGGAATGGAATGAAGATTATTGGTAAGAAGAAAAAGTAAATGCCTAATTGGAAAAGGGCATAAGATATTGCAAGAGAAACTGCTGTTATTATCACTGTTAATGGCCATCCAGACCATTTCATGGTAAAACACTGAATATTCCTAAAATTAACCTTAATGTGGGCACTAATTTTGGACAGAATCTTAGCTTATTATGATTTTGTCTTAATTATCAGAATTTTGGCGTCCCTTTCCTTTCTTAAAATCTCCTCTTTGGTTTTTATCAAAGTTTTTTTTTACATTATCTTCTTGTCCTGATCCCACCGTGACTGCAGAGGTTCCTTGAGATGATTTAGTTTTGTTGGTTACAGTTCCGTTGCCTATTTCTGTGGCATTGGAAGCATTACTGCCGGAAGAAGTCGATTGTAAATTCTGTTTGGCAGATGGAACAATCGCGCCAGTAGTACCGGTGGAATAGTACGCAGTCAAGGTAACGTTCTGTGCAGGTGTGATTGTTTTATAGCTGCTTGTGTTCCCATCGTTCCAGTGATTAAACACGGCATTCTGATAATTTCCTACATGGACAACATACTGAATCCCAGATGTGGCTGTGAAGGTTACTGGTGTAAAACCGCTTGTTATGGTAGTCCCATTAGCATAACGAAGTACAGTCCACATACCAGTGATTGGGTTTCCAGATTGGTTCACTGAATTTACTGTTATTGATATTTGGGTTGAGTTAGTGACCATAGGCGAGTTTATCGTACTAGAATTCGTTATCGTTTCATTAGTTGATGGATTTGCCGGAGGATTATTGGCTTCAGTTATATTATTGGAAACATTGCCAGAAGTTTTATCTGAAGATTGTCTCAGGCCCCCGTTTGTCTTTTCCTTTTGATACGCCTCAAGTGATTTTATTACATTTATTGCTTCATCCACCTTTCCTTCTGATACAAGCTTCCTCAACTTAGAAACCATTTCTTGTGGATTTTCTTGAGTTGCGTTGGTACTATTCTGAATAGAAGCTGGAGGTAGAGGCGTTATGGATGTGATGTTTTGATTGTTGAATCTTTCGATTTGCTTCTCTGTAAAGTCTTTGGCTCTGTCCGATGTTCTTTGTTTTGCAACCGTGGCAAGTGAGTGATGTGCATCAACTACAAATCGGTTCGCGCTTTGAATTGCTTTTGATGCATCTTCAATATTACCCGCATCAAGATCTTGTCTTGCAGTTTGAAGAAATTGATCAAGTGTCGTAAAATCTATATCAACGTGATTGTTAATAGATATAGTTTTCAATCTTTTTCCAATGTTATCCATTCTAGTAATTTCGCTCTGTAATCGGAGTAGATCTGCTCGTTGCTGATCAGTGGATACTGTAGCGTTAAGAGAATTTATCTTGTCATTTGTGGTTTTGAAGAATTGCATTGCAGAAAGAAAATGCTGTTTAGCTGAAGTATCATCGTGCTGGTCTACGGCCTTTGCCAAGTTATCAGTTTCAGCAGAACCTTGATTGTAAAGCTTGGCAATTTCATCAGGTACATTATTGATCTGCGAAATGGTTATGCTAAGATTGTCTCTAGCTTGGGTAGCAATCCTAAGCAATGTATCCAACTGTGGATCGGCAAAAGATTGCATGGGAATATTCAGCATCATAGTTCCAACCAAAGCTATTAGCGCAAAAGATAACATTTTCATTCTTGTCCTTCCTCCCCAATTTTTCGTAACCTTATAAGATTTTGCTGATCTACCTTTTCTATTTCAACTATGCCCTCTCTTTCGAGTCGCTTTACGGCACGCCACGTGGTAGTGCGTGGCAACAGGAATTTCTTGCGCAGTTCACTTTCATACACCCGACCTCCCTTTTCTGAAATGAATGTTACTATCTCTTTGTCCTCTTGACGGAGCTCTGGTTTGAGTTTGAATATTGTTTCTTTATCAGGTGGTAAGTAATTGCTTTTTGGCAGTTCAGCAACAATTACTGGCCTGGTTCTTGCTTTTTTAATTATAAGAAATGCGGTAGCGCTAGCTGCTGCAACGCCACCAGCGATTAAAATGGAAATGGTATTATCTGGAGAATTCTTTGGTAGAGAATACGCCGTCTGGTTCTCCTGCACAGCCAAGTTCTTTGCCGTATTGGCCAGTGCTTCTGCGTCAGAATACTTTCCTTGATTAAATGCTGAATTAGCCTCTTTCAGTTTTGCAATAGCCATTGGAGTCTTAATGCCCTGGGAATTAACAGTGTTGATGATATCCTGAGCTTTCTCGATAGCTGAAGTCGCAGTCTGACTAGTACCTAGCACACCAAAAAGATAGCTAATATCTGCAGATCCACTTGGCAATGAAATTAGTGATTGATCATCGACTATCTGCATGTTTAGTGGTGTTATACTCATTCCTACTATCACCGTATTTTTTGGCAGCTGTACAGAGTAATCAACCGCTGAATCTACATGGAACGTCCATGTCTTGCCACTTTTTGATACCAGATCAGATGTATCATAATCTGCTTTAATTGTAGATGCCCCGAGAGTCTCTATTACTACTGAATTGTTGTCTACTTTGCTTGAAAGTAATGTTCCATTTTCATCTTCTACTACAAGACTGTCCACAGATTTACCGTAGAGATTTAGAGTAAAATCTGGTGATTGTGGATCTACATCGGTCTGATAGAAAACATGAGTTGTTCCGTCTGCGTAGATGGTAAAGTCAAGAACCTTAGGTGAGCTTAGGGCATATTGAACAAAAGAAGAGACTGCAAGTAAAAAAAAGCATACAGCTACTATCGGCGCCCTTACCATTGCTGTGAGGATACAAGTGATCCTTACAAAAAGCATTCCTTCCGGTAATGCCTCTTGTGCAGGTAGCACCTCTACTTCTTGGTTCATTCCTTAATACCTTAGGTTCATTCCCTGCACTATGGTCTGAAATCTTTGGAATTCTTGGAAGAATCTGATGCCCTTTTCTGTAATCTTAAATAGTCTGTTTCGTTCAGCCTTCATAGATTCTACCAAACCTGCATCTATAAGCTTCTGACATTTCTCAAGCACAGCATAGTGCGAGAGATTTGCCCTTCTGGATATAGCAGAGACAATTACTCCTTGTGCTCCGCCGTCCATCGTCACGCCTAAGATATCTGCAATGATTCCCATTTCAGATCTGTATTGTTGCTTTGACATGACAGTTGTATAGAACCGATCTTTTATGAGGGACATCATGGAACGCCAAAGCGGAACACCTAGCGGAACGGCTATTTCACGTACTGAAATGGATTAAATTTGAGACAATTACGAAGCGCGGGCACAATCCATCCCCTAAGGGTTTCTTCACATTTTGAACAGATTTTATATGGTATTGCGATAGGGTTAGCAACATAGGAGGTGCAACGGTGAGCTTTAATGACTCTGGTTTTGGTGAAAGTCAAAACCAAGGATACAGTGGAAATAGAGGTTATGGTGGAAGACGACGATTTGGCGACGGACGACGATTTGATGACAGGCCAAAACCAGTAGAAACTGGTAAAGAGTACGAGGTATCCATAACTGAGATCAGTAGAAAGGGAGACGGTATCGCAAGAATAGAAGGCTTTGTTATATTTGTCAAAGGCGGACAAGCAGGTCAGAACGTAAAAGTAAAGATTACACAAGTAGGCGGACGCTTTGCTACTGCTGATTTGGCAGGCGAAGGAACCCCACAACCTGCAGCATAACAGATCCAGCTGTGTAAAAAAACGACTTTTTCTTTATTTTTTATAATTTCGCGGTTCTCTTCTTGACAAGCTTTATAATTTCCAGCTTTCGTGCTGTGTTCATGTTTCGTTCCATAGTAACGTAAACTGTTTTACGTTTTGGGTAGAGCACAATCTGAGTGACCTTTTGGCGCTCGATTTGCACATAATTGACGGGTCCAAGACTCTTGTCAAATTCTTGTCTCATCTTCCTCCCTATTGCCACTTGTTTGCAAAAGTGTTCTTCTTCCTTTTGTGATTCCAGTGAAGTCTTGCCTTCTTTCATTATACCCTCTGATATGTTGCCTTTCAGGTCTATTATTGCCGCAAATCGCATCATTGGGTCTAGTTCCAAGATGTACTCTACAATTGGAAGGAGGTCTATTTTGCGGCTATTGCTCTTCAAGTAATGAGAAGCAAGTTTTCAATTCTCTAAATATATCTTGGCTTCAAGCTGGTAGATCGACTAAATCAAGCTCAAAAGACCATCTATAACCTAAAGTTGCCAATTCTTCTATCTATTAACTTTTTATATATTGCGAATAACAGTACTCATAAGCGATATGTTTGAAAGGTTCCGTAAGAAAAAGGACGAACCAAAACACATACCTCCTACAAAGGACGAGGGTAACGTAGATCTTGCTTCAAAGACCGTGGAATATGAACCAGAGGAGATGAAACCTGACCAGACTCCCGAAGTCATTGAAGAACCAAAACCTCGTCCTCCTGAACAGGTAAAAATACCGGAGCCTATTCAACAAACCAGTATGAGTGCGACTGATGACATAGGAATCAGGGCTCTGATGGACAAACGAACAAAGCTCGAGGAAGCAATTGATTATGTTGGTCTGATGATAAAGAATCTAAAAGATAAGCGGACTGGTCTTGAAAAAAGCATCGAAGACGAATCTGTTGACATTAAGAATCTAAAAGAGAAGTTGATAAAGGTTGATCAGTACATTGAGGAGGAAAAACTGGGCATAAAGACGCTTCAGCAAAAGAGAAGCCAGGTTGAAAGGGAAGCAGACGACGTAGCAGCTATAATCGGCAATCTCAGAGAGAGACTCCTGAGTATTGATCATGTTGTAAACGAAGAAGGCAATAAGATAGCCAAATACAAAGAAACGCGTCCTAAAAGCGAGTCTTCTTTAACTTAGAACGTAAAGCTTTCTCTTAGCATTGCACCAAGGTTTTCCTTCAGTTCATCATCTGATGACAAGGAATTGAGGTCCCTTGCAAGAACCTCGGTCGCAAGGCATTGGTTCTTTGAATATTGGAAGTAGCAATCTAACTTTTCTTGGTATGTCTTTGCACTGTAATACGTAGTCCAGAAATTTTCTGCCGAGTGCTGGACATAAAGCAAGAACCTTCGAATTATGACTTCAATCTTTGGGGAAGGATTGTCTTTCATCAAACCAATCAGAATCTGTTCGAGTTTGCTTTCTAGATTCGACTCGTAAATTAGTTGGTAAATATCCCCCTCTTTTGTCACGATTGCACTATGTGGTTGCATCATAAAAGCTTTCATCGACAAATTTCAAAGAAATTTCAAATATGATATAATAACTCTAAGAATCGCAAAGAATTCAAAATTTAGGATGTGAAATCTCACAAAACTTAAATAATTTGGTAGCGTATAATTGGTCCCTGTTAAAGGACATCCTCCCAAAAACAGGAATCATGCAGAGAGCATGCGGTGTGGTCAAGGAAAAACCCTTCCGCACAAGCAAACCAAAGGAAATCCCGCGGAGATGATGACAATGGTCTTCATCGCTTAGAGTGCGATGCACCCGCGCATGGCGTGTAATCCACACGCAGCTGCATGATAGAATTTTTTCTACCTATAATAAAGATAGACAAAACCATGGAGATTATTCAAATGGATTATACAATAATGACCTCCTAGTGATAATCTAAAACAATGCAACTCCAGCATAAGAGATGGATATGGTATCTAGTTCCGTCTCAAGCCACTGCCCAAGGATTGAGTACAGTAATCCCACTATACGTAATATTTCTTGGCGGTGGAATAGGCGAGGTCGCAATTATATCCGCGCTTCAAAACGGAGCTGTTGCAATAGGATCTATTTTCTGGGGCAAAGTAATAGATAGATTTCATGCAAGACGGGCCATACTTCTTCTTTCATTTTTTGTTGTCCTTCTTTGTAGCGTTGGAATGTATTTTACGAATTCTATAATTGTCCTTTATGGAATTGCGCCCATGCTTGGATTCTTCATGGTTGGCAAGAACCCAGTGACACAGCTACTTGTCATGGAATCAGTCCAAAAGAATCTGTGGAGCTGGCTATTTGCAAGGACATCGATTATCAGCACACTTGGAATGTTAGTTGCAATGGCAATTGGAACTGTCGGAAGTCTCTATTTTGACCTAAGGCCATATTTTCTGATCTGTGCAGCATCAAGCGGGACTGCAATGGTACTTAGTACTACTGTCAAGGGGGGTGGTTTTCATCTGGAGCTAAGTAGTATCGCTCATTCGTTGCAAGGACTGCAATATGCAATAAGTCATTATCACTTTATTTTCCAGAAAATTCCTGAACTGTATGACTTTAAGCACATAATTACAATTTTCAAAGGAAAGATAAGTAATGAAATTGGGATCTTTTACTTTGCCAGTTTCTTCTTCTACCTGGGTAGTACCATGTACTTTACTGCATGGACACCGTTTTTGAGAAGTCATGGTTTTTCAAACTCTGGTGTGTTCTTAAATTACTTGATTCAGACTTCAACTATGTTGCTTGTTTTTTTCATTGC
Organism: Thaumarchaeota archaeon 13_1_20CM_2_39_20; assembly: GCA_001920395.1. Lineage (GTDB taxonomy): Archaea > Thermoproteota > Nitrososphaeria > Nitrososphaerales > Nitrosopumilaceae > Nitrosotalea. Next base: position 28,577 of record MNJS01000037.1, on the reverse strand, counting down.
GCCAAAAGTGATTGCAAAAATTGGAGAAGAACGGGCCACAATTACAGCATACATACCAAGAATTTTAGCCATACTCATTCCTGGAGTTTCATTGCCATTAATGATAGGGACTGTGGGCTTTGCTCTGGCTATTGTCTCTTCATGTTTGATGGTAATTGCATTTTCTATCTTTAGCACATCAAGTTCTGTCATCTTTTTCAAAAGTATCCCTCAAGGATTTGAAGGGAAATATCTGGGAGTTAACAGTGCGGTAACAGGAGTAGGCGTATTTGCCGGCTCGCTTGTAACGGGTGAGCTAACCAAATCCTTTGGTTACGGTACTTTGTTTCTATCTTCTTCGGCTATACTGGTCTGTTCTCTAGCCTTATTTTTGATATATTTTCGGTACAGACTATCAAATAAAATAGTCTAGATGTAGCGCGCAGAAGATTGGCCTGCAGGCATTGAAGGCAGCTTGCTGTTGACTTCAGCCTCTGCAACTGCTGCGGCCTCTTGCAAGATTTTCTCTGATTCCTCTGTTGTAGCTTCGGAGTCGATTCCAAAGTCGCCGTTGTGGAATGTGTCTGTCATAAGACCGCCGAGCATCTCAGTCATGCCTGTTAGCTCACGGTCGGCTTCTGGCATGAATTTGATGAGCGATGATCTTAGGTTCTTCATCAAGCCTATTGTTGGCATGATGGTTACGACGGTGTCTCCTAGATCATGGAATGTGCTGAGCCTAAGCTCGATTTGTTCTAGAGCAATTCTGGCATTTCCTAGAAGCTTGGTAACTTTTCTAACTTCGGCTAATTCTTTTGATAAGACTTTACTTGTAGTAAGATCATGTTGCTGCGTTGCAACTACAATTCTTTTAAATAACTTTTCATCTCTTTGTTTTAATTTTGTAACCATTCCGTCTAGTTTTGCTATCTGAGTCTGGAGTCGTTTTATCGCACTCTCCATTCTTGGTTTTAGAGCACCTTTTGGCTTTAACGCGTCATTGATTCTTTCACCAATACCGGGTGTCTGCGGTCTTTGCCAATTCTTAGCAAATGTTGTCATAGGTACGACTGAAAAAATTCGTTATTAATTTCAGGTGTGAAATGTGGTTCACAGCGTGCTAAATTTAGCTAACAAATTTCTAGCCTATGCTTGCCCCCAAACCAAAAAATCAAAATTTTCGCGGATAACTTATCTTGGATGTATCCTACGCGTAACCCTTCACGACAAAGACCTATTGCATTACTTGAATTGCAACTTTTCTTTGTGGATGGATCTTTTGTATGTGAACCACCATTGCGCCGCTTGACGGCTGGGATTCACAGCAAAGTGGACATTTTTCCATTTTATTTGATGTCAGTCATCCAGAATTAACGTATTTAAGTTTTTCTTCAGACTCTTTTGACAAGAAAAAAAATTTAATGAAAATTATTTGTCAAAAAAAATTTTTTTTTGATGAACTGAGGTGATACCATATTTGGAAATTATAAATCGACAGAAATAAATTAATTTGAAAAATTCCATGAGATGATTTATAATCGTGATTAAAAGAGAATCAGAGCCGACTTTCGTAATATGGAATAGTTTACTGTTGGGATATCAATGCAAACTTATTCAAAAACTTGAGGTTTTTCATTCTATTCTCTGTAAAATTTGTGTATTTTAATCTGTATCGTTCCTATTTTTAGGGATTTTACTTGTAGTTAAACCTTTTTATTCCTGTTAACCGAAATTCTTATAAGATATCATGACCCGTGAAACTTTCGGTTCTGGTGGACGCTGTCCTCGTTGCGGAAAAGGTCCTATGGTTACTGATAGTACTACCGGAGAAATGTTTTGTGGTGGTTGTGGATTTGTTCTTACAGAACGTGTTGAGGAATCCGGTCCAGAATGGAGATCATTTTCCAAAGAGGAGCACGAAGATCGAAGTAGAACAGGAACTCCGACATCACTTGCAATGCATGACATGGGACTTGCAACAATCATTGGCCCTGCTGACAAAGATGCGTCAGGAAAGCCACTTTCTGCATCGATGAAAAGCACAATTGAGCGACTTAGAACATGGGATAGCAGAAGTCAGGTTCATGAGCCGGTCGACAGAAACTTTAGACAAGCTTTCAGTGAACTTGACAGACTAAAAGACAAACTTGCCTTGTCTGATGCGGTAATTGAAAAGACAGCCTACATCTACAGAAAGGCACTTGACAAAGGTCTTGTAAGAGGAAGATCGATTCCTGGACTTGTTGCTGCTGCACTATATGCGGCATGCAGAGATACTGAAACTCCAAGAACTCTGACTGATGTGGCAAATGGCATCAACATAAAACGAAAGGATGTTGCGCGATGCTACAGACTTTTGCTCAGAGAGCTTGACTTGAAGATGCCAGTTGTAGATCCGATAAAATGTGTCGCAAGAATTGCAAGCAAAGCGGGCTTGAGCGAAAAGACAAAGAGAAAAGCTCTGACAATTCTAAAAGATGCGGCAGAGATCGAAATTTCTGCCGGTAAAGATCCCATGGGACTTGCAGCAGCTGCATTGTATCTTTCATGTGTTATGAACGGAGAGAACAAGACACAAAAAGACGTGGCACAGGCTGCTGGAGTAACCGAGGTAACAATTCGAAATAGATACAAGGGATTGAAAGAGTCCTTAAAGCTCTAAATTTTGTGATTACAAACTTATTTTTGTATATTAATTCTGTTACGCACATCTTTTGCGTTTGGCAATTTTTGGGAAAATAAAATCCAAATCAGAATAAAATAACGGCGTGGCCCTTGTTCGCGGACAAGCAGAGATTACCTCTTACAATCCACATCAGATGGGATTACATATCACAGTCCGCGGAGCCACGCTCCTCAAGCAGTAGATTTTACATCTTTCTGCATCGTTCTTTATACGACATCAAAGTATTTATCATTTGATGCCTATTTTTTCACCTTTATTGCCATTTTTGACCAAAATTTTGACAAATGTCCAGAAGAATCTCCAAATGGTGTAATAGTTGGTTAATTTTTTTCAAAAAGGATTTCTCAAAAGACATATCAAATTTGGCATGAGATCTAAAAGCAAATGAAACTTGCTGGTAAAATCGCAATTGTAACTGGCGGCAGTAGAGGAATTGGAAAGGCGACCGCAGCTCTTCTTGCAAAAGAAGGGGCAGATGTTGTAATCACGGCAAAAGACCAAACTCAGCTTGAAAATACTGCCAAAGAATTAAGAAAAGTAATAGCAATTCCAGGTGACATTAGAAAAGATGTTGATGTACAATATGTTGTAAGGAAAACTCTGGAGAAATTTGGCAAGGTAGATATTTTAGTAAACAATGCTGGGATCTTTCCCAAAGTAAAACCGTTGCATGAAATTTCTGAAAGTGAATGGAATGAAGTTATTGATGTAAACCTGACAGGGCAGTTTCGGTTTACAAAGGCAGTAATTCCGCATATGATGAAAAGTGGTGGGTGTATTGTCAATGTTTCATCAGACGCAGGGTTGAAATCATTTGCAAACTTTGAAGCAGATGCCTATAGCGCATCAAAGGCGGCATTGGTACTATTAACAAAAGCGTGGGCTGTCGAGTATGCCAAATACAAGATTCGCGTAAACTGTGTCTGCCCTGGCATAGTAGAAACCGACATGACAAAGCCTTATCTGAGAAATGAGGCAGAGAGGTCTATTGCAGAAGCCGAGTACCCAATAGGCCGAATAGGTACTCCAGATGATGTTGCTAAAGCCATATTGTACCTTGTTTCAGAAGACGCTTCTTGGGTTACTGGAGCCGTTTTACCTATTGATGGCGGTGCCTTGACCAAATAATCATCCTATCAAATTAATATGGCTAGTCCTTATTTTGGGTGTGACACCAAAGAAAAAGCGCGCCCTTAAGATAATTATCATGCTCTCAATAATCTGGTTTGCGGCTGCCTTACCTGTTCCTTTTCTGTGGTCAAATCCCAATCCCCAACAATCCCAACAGTACTGGACTTATTTGGAAATTGCTGGACTGATATCCATTCCATTTATTGGAATGGGAATTGCGTGGACTCTAAAACCCGAGCTTACAACAAGTGGCTAGCTTAGAAATTCCACAGCCCCAACTCCTTCTTGTGTCATCTTAATCCAGCGCGTTCTTCCAACTCTTTCAACTTCAACAAACTTCCATTCGTTTAGAAGTGGCTGGATTATGTTCTTGTCTAGGCTTGCAAATCTGGCTTGTTGAAAGTTTTCTTCTTTTGCGTTGACAACAATTAGTCTTTTTTCGTCCGCAAGCTTTGCCATCTCTTTTTTAGTTATCTTTCCTCCATGTTCATGTATAATCTTCAACGCCTGGACCAAGGTTGGTTTTGGTGTGTGAATTTCATATGCAGGTAACTTGACAACTTTTTTCAAACCAGAAGAAAGTTGTTTGCCCTTTACACTTGCATAGCTTTGGGGTTCTGCATAATATGGTACAAGCTTTGTCTTACCTTGGAACATCATACACGCCATCATACAAGCAATAGCTTGGATCTTTGAGCCAGAAGAGCAGTTTATGAAAATATCATTATCCTTTTCTTTCTCAACAATCTCCCTTACTGCTCTTAAGATCTTGAAGAGATCAAATCTGTCAGTATATGCAAGATTGACATCAATTTTTTCTTTTTTTAGCAGAGCCCTAATCTTTTCCATGTATCCTAGTGCTCTATCCTTTGCCGGGTCAGCATGCATCAAGAGCCAGACCCTGTCTGCCTTCATCTGTGTTGCAGGAATGGCAATTCTATCAATTTCAAAGCCAACTGGTGCTATATGGACGCGTAAGTTTACGATATTGCTCATAATAGTATCGATAGTTTGCATACTAAGGTGATGATATATAATAATTCTGGATTCGTGATATAATCATGAAACAAAAATATGAACTAGAGCAGAGACAAGTTGCCATCTATCCCAAAGTAAAATCAGTTTTTGAGGAACGCTAGTTCTTCATCCAAGGAGTTTGCTCAAGATAATCTAGCGATTTTATCATATCGTCAAGCTTTGTTACAACAGCAGTTACTGCGCGAAATTCTTCGTACATCATCTTTTCTTCTTCTTGGGATAGAACTTGTTTTTCTGTAATATCAAAGAATTGCTCTTCTTTTGTCATGTGATCATTTAGGTACAAAGCATATGCTTTTAGAAACCTTGCAACGGGCTCTCGTTCGTTTTCTCCGTCTTTCCATTTCTGTAAATGTCTTGAGATACTTGTTGCTATTCTTCGGCCAAATTCATGTTCTATCATAAATGCTCTGATCTCTTTTTTCATAGAATCATAGCTTGCTATACATGGAAAGTATTGGTTTTCTTCTCTTGCATAGTGTATTGCATCCAAAAACTCTGATATTATTATAATAATTTTGTCAATGTCAGAAAATGGGATATCCTGTCCCGCATAAAGCTTGGTATGACATTGAACAATTATTTTTTCAAGGCGGCGTATCTGCTTGTGATCATTTCTAAGTGTCTCTGTTGCACTCATAGCTCTTCTGTATTGATATAGGTTTAAGGATTTACTGAAAATAGAACCACTTTATTGGGATCGTATTGTAATATTGCAAAGCGTGGAACGGTAGAACCATTACCATAATATCCCTCAGGGCCACCCAAACCTAGCCTTATCAGATAATTACTTGACGGGCTAGTCTTAATCTCTCTTGATTCCAGTGTATGGCCTGAGATCCTTTCCTTTACTGGTTTCAAAGTAGAGTAAATCTCATGGATTTTGCCATCATCCTCTGTTATGGCTGCCTCAAGATGCTGGTGGCCGCACAAAATGATGTTGTTCTCTAGGTGAAGTTTAACCTCACTAAAGGCCGATTGGGCCTTGTAATGGTATCCGTAATAGCTAAAGAACTCAAAGTCTTCCTCGGTAAGTCTCTGCCATGTCCTCTGATACAGCCAAGCATCATCTTCTAGCGCGTTTTTGGGCATAATTTTTTTTGGATCAAGTGGACCTCCATGAACACAAAAGAGACCATGTTTTTTATCGACAAACTCTTGCTTGCCAAATGTGCCGTCTTTATTTTTTTTAAAAAACGAGAGATCTTCGTCATTTAGTTTTGCATGTGCATCCTTGCTTTCAAATGTACTTCCGCTGACTAGTCTATTGTACAGAAAAGCCTCATCATGATTTCCTATCACGGAAACAAGTGGGTAATTTTTTTCAAGTGATCTTAGTCTAGCGATAACTTCGCTTGGATGAGTCCCACGCTCAAGAATATCGCCCAGATTTATTACTCTGGAAAATTCGCCATATTTTTTTGTAAATTCTTTACTTGAAGCTACATCAAGTATTGTATCTAACGCGTTTATGTCTGCGTGGATATCAGAAAATACCAGGTCCAACAACTAGGTTAAGGAATATCCTAATTAGTAACTTTTCGTGTCTTTTTGAGAACAAAAACGCTGCCGCCTATTGCGAGAGCAGCAGCTATAGATGAACCAATAGTAATCATGGTCCATGAATTCTGTCCTTGAGCTGAATTGGAACTGGTCTGAAACCCAGCTGGCTGTTGAGGTTTTTGCTCCAAGGTCGGATTTGGTATAGTGTCTACCTGGACATATGGTTGTTGAGGTGTTTGGATAGTCTGTTCTGCGGGTTGTGTTGCTTGCTCTGCTGCTTTTTGAACACCTTGTTGAATTGCTTGCATTTGATACTCTGCTGGGGCACCAGCTGTGTGAAGTTTTCCAATGACTGCCTTTGCCTGCCTTATTTGCTCGTCATTCCACCCTATTGCCCTTAGCTTGCTCTCAAATTGTGCCTCTGTAATCTGGCCATTTTGGTATTGTTTTATGATGGCATTACCGCCATTGTCTGCAACTTGAGGCGGAGATGGTGGAGAACCAGGAGTTACTGTAAATGAAACAGTCCTTGCTATACTAGTCTGCTCTTGATCACTTTGAAGTGTCCAGACAAGCTTGATCTGATAAGTGCCAGTTGGTTCGTCTTTTGTATTACAAATTGTAGAGTATCTCTCTATTGTCTTTCCATTCATGATAACATCACAGACCGAGTTTTCAAATCCATTAAGATAAACCGGGCTTGGATTGGTAACACTAAACAAGGAAAACGTGATGGTACGGTCTGCAAGGTTGTGAGCTAGTGCATCATCGTGTGTGTAAACTGGAAGACAGTCCTGTCCTCCGCAATGGCTTGGAACTGTTACTCCAAAAGGTTGTGAAAATGGAAGATAGATGTAAAGCTCAGGATATGGATAATTTTCTTTTGATATGTCTGGTAAATTTGATACTGTAACTGTTATTTTAGTACCAGGCGGGCCTGAAGTCGGATTTATTGTTACATTTGGGCTGCCAAGACTAGTCAGGTCTGTAGTTGCCCACGCGGTACTGATAACTGGAATAAAGAGCAGTCCCATCAATCCAAAAGAGATTGACTTGTTCAATTATGATTTCATCATACTCATAGCTATTAAGATTTAAGATGGATTTGTCAGAGACATGCTGCTTTTTCTAGTCTGGATATGATTCCAAGATTATAGAATAAAAGGAGAAAAGCTTGATACCAGATAAATAAAGCATGTATCTAAACCAGGCTGCATCTGCCTTACATCCCCAATTCTACCCATTTTTGGGGATGTAGTGCTTTTTTTATTGTTCCAGAGCTATTTTCTTGAATGAATCTTCCGAAATCATTACTGGTGTCTTCCTCTCTTAGTTCCAAGTTGAGATACATCTTGCTGCCCCCTTCTATCTGGTATGTTGTAAAAGAATCAGATATGCCGCCACATACAAGCTCAAAGCCAGGTATTGCAGAGTAGAATTTACATGATGCCTCCATATTTTTAACGAACAGTGTAATTGCCGAAATTCTATATACTTTCACTAATTTGTCATGCACAATTTGGTATAAAGCCTGTTTGATAAAAATCGATTTTTGCCGGACTTTTTGTTCATTTCATTGAAAAGTGTTTTTACGAAGAATCAGTTATCTTTTCATTCCTACTTTACACAAGCCAATTCTACAATTATGGCAGACATAATCGTCTGCAGGATTCTCACAACCACAGGAACACGTACAGGTATAATCATTCATCATCAATATTACGTCAAAGTGCAATATAACCAAGCTATACTGTAATCTCAGTTAAGAACAACGGAGAATAATCCATGAGAGTAGGCGGGTCCGATGGTGTTTGAACTGACAGTTGGTACGAGTCCAAGATATTTTGTGAAGAAAATTTGACAGAAAATGTGCAGTAAGCTTATTGGAGTAGCTACAAATTCCTTTCCCAATTTTTTATTGCTTAGACAAAGAATGAAAAGGCAAAAGGCTGGATCAGAAGTTAGACAATGCGATCATTTCAATTAATCCAATACCTCTTATTAGGTATGACAACGTAATGATACACATGAACTGACATGACCCAATATGTAGACTTGAAATCTATTGAAAGTCATCTTTTAGGGCATGGAGTTGAGTTTGCTGGTATCATCAATAAACAGGGACGTATTATGGATAATGTCTGCAAAAAAGAGATCAATCTCTCAAAAGAACAGATGGAGACGTTTTTCATGATGAACTCGCTGAATTTATCCATGCAGAAGGATTATGATGGTGAGCTTGGAGCTGTTCAATATACTGTCACAGAAAGGAAGAATTCAAAGGTTGTCTCAATACCAATTCCTTTAGGGTCTATTGTATTAGTTATGGACAAACAGGCAAGGCCTTCCTTTCTTGTAAAAAAAACTTTGAAGGCAATTGATTACGTAAGGAGACTAGACGGCAAGATGCCAGGACTAGAGATAACCGTTTGAATATATACGATAACAGTAAATGCGATCACCTGTTAGCGGGCACAACCACGTTTCCATTCCAATATTTCGTACAGGGATTTGCTGGATCAATAGCTACTCCTATTAGATTGACTCCCACCATAATTGTAGTAGCAAACGCAAAGTTTGTACTTATGACAAACAGGGAAATTCCAATTACTAAAAATAATTTTTGGATAACAGCAAAATCTAATCCTGATTCAAAATTAACCAAATCTAACCACTCCCACGATCCCATGAGATCCTACCCTTCTACATCAATGATATAAGATCTGACCGATCGTAATTCTGAAATTATAATAATTTCATAACGATAATGTTTTTATGAAATTTATTGCAATAATTCGCAAAATTACCAGAGCCCTAGAAATTCTTGGTGTTAAGTTTCGGGGGTTGGGAAGCAATATTGATTTGTCACCGCCTTCCTGATAATGTTATGAGACATTTTGTGATCTGCCCTTTATGTCAAGCAAAGTTCTACATCGACACTAATGCCAAAGTGCGTTCTGAGTTGCCACGTTCTTTCATGTTAACATGTCCAATATGCCATAAAACAAGTTTTTTTACTCCTTACAATGTTTCTGTTGAATCTTCTGCTCTTAATACTACTGGGGGTGCGTTATTGGGAGGATTAATTGGTTTAGCTGCTGGTGGTGCTGGTGCTATCATAGGTGCCATATTAGGTGCAGCTGTTGGAGAAAGTGGAGAAAAGGCTGGCAGTGATGCAGTTCAGAGGTTTAATTCAAGTTGACAGATTGGCTGCCAATTACCATTATGGTAAGCATAGCATCTGTTATACTGTCTTGCATTTTTATTTTCTACCAAATTCATAGACACAAACCCACACTGTTAAAACCAGCCCGAATAATAATCACTGAAACAGATGATCCTGCAACATACAATTGGAATCTCATTCTCACAATAATATTAAGTTGTATAGCATTTGGTTCAGGTGTGTTTATTTTGTCAAACGTTGTTGTTTTCATTATAATTGGTATTTGGTATGTTGATGCAAGATCAGTTGGAATCCTAGCGGTTGTTTTTGCTGTATTCATGTTTAAAGAATTAGATAAGTTCGTTACAAAACAACTCAAATGAATTTCAGTTCTGTTAAGATTCTGGGTTTGGACAGATTTCTTTGGTTTCGGGCCCTAAAAGGCCCAACACAATTATCTTATTTCGCAATCTTGTATAGGACTACGAAAATCCTAGACTATCATCCGTGAAGTGGGCCCCATCTGTCTCTAGCATAAAGCCAAGATACAGAACTTTGCTTTTTTTATTGTTTTATCTTCCTGACTGAATCTTCCGGAATTTGAATAGCTTTGAACGTATCAGGATGAATTATCTTTGAGAGGATCTCTATTCCAGTAACCGTTCTTGGGCCTGGCTTGCTAAAGTACTCGTTTGCGTCTACTGCGTAGAGATTTCCTTGTTTTACTGCTGGTATTGAACTCCATTTCCTGTCTTTTGATAGCTTTTCGTATTCCAGAATGGTTCTATTTACATCAAAACCACATGGCATTAGTATTATAATATCAGGCTCGAACTTGGCTGCCTCGTCTATATCCATTCGTCTTGACTGTTCTCCTGTAGAACTGATGCCGTTTATTCCTCCTGCTATTTCTACCATCTGTGGTACCCAGTGGCCTGCAGTAAACAGTGGGTCAAGCCACTCTATGCAAAGCACTTTGGGCCTTGATATCTTGGATACATCTTTGATATTCTTGATTCTTGATCTAAGCTTTGCAACAAGATTTTGAGCCTGTTCTGTCCTGTCTACTTTATTTCCTATTTCTATTATGTTTTGTAGTATATTGTCCAGGTTTCTTGGGTCTAGTATCAGGACTTGTGGCTTGTTATTTAATATAGTAACAGCCCTGTTTATCTCCCTGGTATAAGGCGAGCAGACCTCGCATATTCCCTGAGCTACGATAAGATCTGGGTTTGCTTTTTTTAGTATCTCTTCGTCTAAGACATAGATGTCCTTTTGCGTGTGGATTAATTCGACTACTTTATTGTCTATTTCGTGGCTTGTCATCTTTTCAGGATCAAATGAGGAATGAATTACTCTGGGTTTTGTTTTGGCTTCAACAGGATAATTACATTCGTGTGTTACTGCTAGAACCTGGTCTCCCACTCCAAGTTCGTAAAGTATCTCTGTTGCACTTGGTAAAAAGGAGACTATTCTGTTTTGCATGTGATCAGGGAATTGTGAAAATCCTGTTTTAAACCTGTTCTTTTCTAGTTCAGAATAAATGGAAAAAAATGGAAAAAATTAACACAAAAATTTTTTGCAACTATTTAATATCTTCCTTTCATTTGCAGCTGACCTTTGGTGCTATAGTCGATTTTAGCTGACCTGAGCTTTACGAAAGTCTACTATAACATTCAAGATATACTCAATGTAAGATCTTTTTGTTAAAAATTGGCTACAATAGTAAAGAATGAAGATGGGGTATCCTTACCCCCCATCCGTTGTGGGATCACTCAAATTTGAATTTCACAATTCAAAGGTTGTACAGCAAAACGTTAAAAACTAAAAATGTTTCCATAAGGATTTTATTTCGTGCCTCTTATGAAACGCTTCCCTAAAATCTAGCTTTCAATTTGAATTATAGAAATCAAGGACAGGATTTTGAACCCAAAACCGTGCTTTCATTATTACTTTCAGTACTAATCATATAGAGAATTCTGTCTAATATTCCCTTAAAACTTAAGAATGACACATTACTCGATGAGTTTGTTGGCTAACTTTACAGTAATAAGTGGAAAAGCTTCTGAGGATCTTGCTAGAAAAATAGCCACCAAACTTGAAGCAAAGTACATCAAATCCGAATTAAGAATTTTTCCAGATGGGGAAAGCAAGATCACACTAAAGAATAAACCCAGAGGCAGAATTATCGTGGTTCATTCCATTTATCCCCCTGTTGATTCTAATCTTATTCGTGCGTTAGCCCTTGTTTCACAAGCAAAAAGATATTCGTCTCAAGTTTATGTTGTGGTACCTTACTTGGGATATGCAAGACAAGACAGGGAATTTCTGCCAGGCGAAGCAATTACAATGTCACTAGTTGCAAAAATGTTCAAGGCTGCAGGAGCAACAAGAATATTCGTAGTTGATATTCACAGTATGATGGCACTCAAACACTTTCAAATTCCAGCAAAGAATGTCACCGCAATACAAGAACTGGTGAAATATTTCAAGAAATTAAATCTCAAAGACCCTGTTGTGGTCTCGCCAGACATGGGAGGAGCTCAGAGAGCAAGAAACTTTGCAAGTCTTCTTGGTGTTGAATTTATTGCACTAGAAAAGCACAGGGACAGAAAGAGTGGAGAAGTCAGGATAAAATCTGGAAACCATCATGAAATCAGAGGTCGGGACATAATTCTAGTTGATGATATAATAAGTACTGGAAATAGTATCGTAAAGGCTGCTCAATTTTTGAAAAAACAAAGGTGTGGAAGAATCTATGCGTCATGTACACATGCCCTATTAATTGGAGATGCAGAAGAGAGGATCAAAAAAGCAGGTGTCGCAAGGATAATCAGTACAAATACCATACCAGGCAAGACAGGTATTGTTGATGTATCACCTGTAATTGCAAAGGCAATAGTGTGAATGCCCTACAGCTTTTTTGTATTATCTGGAGAACATGAAGAGCTTGCACGAGACGAAGTTGTAGCAATATCGAAAAGCTATGACCCAAGAGCTAGCTTAAATTCAGAATCAAGACTTGTAATAGCAAGATCTGCTGTACCTTGGAATAAGATATTCAGAAGAGCTACATTTGTCAGAATTTCTGGAAATATTGTTGGTACATTTTCTAAACCATCTGAAATTTACCTGCCAGTCTCAAAGCCTGTCTCATTTGCTTGCAGAACAATTAACCTCTCATCAAGAAAATTAGATTCATCCTCGTTAGAAAGACAAGTGGGAACAATTCTAAATCAGAAATGGAATTCCAAAGTATCTCTCTCAAGTCCTCATCTTACCGTATACCTCATTATCACAAATACAAAGCAATACTTGGGATATTCAGAAACACAGTTGGTGCCCAAAAGGCCAAAGAAGGCAATCAAGCGTCCACATGAACTTGACTGGAAGCTTAGTCGGTGTATGGTCAATTTATCGCGATTAAAGGAAGGGAAGGTATTATGTGATCCTTTCTGTGGTACTGGTACAATTATGCTCGAAGCAGAATCGATGGGAATACACTCCATTGGAATTGACTTTGATGGAAAAATGTGTGATATCACAAAAAGAAACTTGGCAGAAAATGGATACAGGTCAAGGGTGATAAATTCTACATATCAACACATACAAAAAATTAAGGACAAGATAGATGGCATAGTGACTGATCTCCCCTACGGAACGGCATCAAAATCATCGACCTCGCCAAAAAAGCTAATCAAAGATTTTCTCTCTATAGTTCCAAGGAAAAAGAAGCTAGTAATCATGTACAAAAAAGGACTTTTCGAAGATTTAAGCAAAGCAAAAAAATACGAGATCTATAGGCATAAGAGTCTCACTAGGGTGATTTCTGTATCATGAAACTGGTATTTTTGGGTACATCTGCTGCACAGCCAACACCAGAACGTGGAATGACCTGCATCTGCCTGGTTCTGGACAAAGAGATCTTGATGTTTGATGCAGGAGAAGGTGCCCAGGTTGCGTTTCAAAAAGCAAAGCTTGGCTGGAACAAACAGATGAGGATCTTTGTCACTCATCTGCATGGAGACCACTGTGTTGGAATTTTGGGTCTCTTGCAGACAATGTCGCTTCAAAGCAGGACTGAATCAGTAGATATCTTTGGTCCACCAGGAATTGATGAGTTTCTTGCAGCAAATCTAAAGATACTAAACTTTGGTCTGACTTTTCCCGTTAGAATAATCAGAATCAAAGAGGGACTGGTATTGGATGATTCTGGATACACTATACATGTTTGTGAGGCGGAGCATTCCATTCCAGCTTATGCATACCTATTTACCGAAAAAGACAGGCCAGGCAGGTTCTATCCTGAAAAGGCAAAAAATCTTGGAGTTCCAGAAGGCAAGCTCTGGCATGAGCTTCAAAGCGGCAAAGAAGTGAAGGTACAAGACAAGATAATCAAACCTTCTGATGTAATGGGTGATAAAAGAAAGGGCAGAAAGATTGGCATATCAGGTGACACAAGGCCAACAAAAAAGCTTGAGGATTTCTTTAACGGCTGTGATTATATCACGTTTGATTCAACATATTCAGATACTTTAAAGGACAAAGCAATAGAAACGGGCCATTCTACGGCAAAGGAAGCTGCAGAGCTTGCCAAAAGAGCGTGCGTTTCAAATCTAATTTTGACACATTTTTCTGCAAGATACGATAATGCCGAAGAGCTAGTCAAAGAAGCAAAGACAGTTCATGATTCTGTCATACCAGCAAAGGATCTCTTAGAGATAGATATCAAGTGATTTTAAAGAAACGAATTAATGAACAAAGATTTTGACAAGCTGTCACGCGTAGTTATTGTATGTTCAGGTCAGGATCAATTGTCTTCAACAAATCAATAGCAAATCTATTAAGCTAAAAATAGTATGTAATCGCATAAACAGACTAGGAGATACAAGCAAGATCTGAGATCTGTTATACTACGTGGAAAACAATCCAATCTATGCAAATCAAGAAACAATAGGCAAAGGACTAGTAACTCTAGCTGCCCAAAAAGCTCTCATTGATATTGGAAAGCCAACTTATGACAAAGTAGTGGAGATGTTATACAGTAAATACCATTGCCATCTGCCAGATTGTTATGAACACCCTGAATATCTGAACAAAGTACTGAAGGCCCTCTTTGGTAGGGCTGGAGATATCATTGCGGAATCGATAAGAACGCAGTTAGAGGACTTTACGTATAAGAAACCCATAGCGAATTTTTTGGAAGTAATATGCAGATAGCTTGCTAGTTTATTAAAATGAAAATATACTACACACTTGCGCAAGTCTTACATAGGAAAATAATTATGAATATATAAAATCATGATATAATCACTGTAAATGGCAAAGGATCAAGGAGGCAGATTTCCAGACTGGGATAATCTTTACAGACAGGATGTAAAGACGATGCCATGGTACAACGAGAAACTGGATGCCGATTTAGAAAATGAGATGAGGCAAAGAAAGATCAAAAAGGGAAGATTTCTTGACCTGGGGACAGGCCCTGGAACACAAGCAATCCAACTTGCAAAAATGGGTTTTGATGTTACAGGCACGGATCTGTCAGAAAATGCCATACAAAAGGCAAGAAAACTTGACGGCAAGATAAATTTCATGGTTGATGACATACTAGATTCCAGATTAGAAAAAAATAGTTTTGATTATATCCTAGACAGAGGCTGTTTTCATGTTTTATCTAATGACAAATGGAATCAATATAGCGAAAAGATACACGATATACTTGATGAAAATGGATTGTTCTTTCTCAAATGTTTTAGCATAAAGGAAGTAAAGCTAGATTATGGCCCTTACAGGTTTTCTGAACAAGATATAAGAAATATTTTTGGCAAAGACTTTGTAATTGAAAGTATCATTGATACTGTTTACCAGGGTACACTTGATCCACTTCCAAAAGCACTATTTACAGTAATAAGTAAGAAAAAGTAACAACCAGTTTTAGAAAATTTCGATACTAACAACCGCTGATAAAAAAAGAAGGTAGGAGATTTGGGGTTGGGTTGGAATTCTTATCTCCTACTTGTTTCAGAATATATCTTCTGCAACTTTGACGCAAACTCTTTTTGTCCCTCTGACTGCAATAGCATTGATTGCCACATCTTACCAAATGATTCAATGGCAGCATCTGCAGCCTTGTCCATCGTAGGTCCAAAGGCAGATTCGATTCTCTTTTTCAGACGCTCGACTTGTGCCTCGTGCATTGCCTGGAAGAACGACTTGTGCCACATCCTCATAGAAATTTCTATTGGATCCATTGTTTGGCAACCACAACATTCCTCGTATGACTTGCCAGAGCCGCATGCACATGTTGCATGTGATTCCATCTTACATGATTCGTCTGTGCATTCCATATTACTTTCTTATAGTCACTATAGAAAGGTAAGTATATAAATTGGAAAGTTACCGTATTGAAAGTAGGTGCGATCTAGTAAGTGACTCCGCAAGAACTCAAAATGATATCCGAACAGATGAGGTGCTGTCCTATAGATAACACATTCAAAATCGTTGGCAAAAAATTCACCATACACATACTTCGTAACATGATGTTTTTGAATCAAACTAGATTCATTCAATTTCTAGAATCGGTAGAAGGAATTAATCCCAAGACTCTTTCTGTCAGGTTGCGAGAGATGGAAAAAAACCATTTAATAAAAAGGAAAGTCTATCCTGATACACCTGTTAGAGTAGAGTATACCATTACGGAAAAGGGAGAAGCATTAAAACCAATTATTACACAAATGGCTGCATTTTCAATGAAATACTGCAGCCATGAAGTATTCAAGGATGGTAAACCAAGAACAGTCGAGCAGGTATTTGGAAAACTAGAAAAAGCAGTAAAAATAACATCACGAAATTGAAGATATTTTAAAGTATATTTTGCCATGGAATCATTACTATTTTATCAATGGATACGTTCAGGCCAGTTGCCGACAATCTACGAAATGCAGAAAAGCTAGTCTTTGTTACTGGCGCAGGCATTTCCCAGGAAAGCGGGATTCCTACATTTAGAGGAAAGGATGGTTTATGGCGAAAATATGATGCGATGAAGCTTGCAACAATAGATGCCTTTTACGAAGATCCCAAGCTTGTCTGGGAATGGTATGAAGAAAGAAGGCAGAATATACTTGCGGCAAAGCCAAATCCTGGGCACGTAGCAATTGCAGAGCTTGAAAGACACAAACAGGTCCATGTCTTGACCCAGAACGTAGACGGGTTGCACCAAAGGGCCGGAAGCAAGCTAGTCTATGAGCTTCATGGAAGTATTATTACCATAAAATGTACAGTTTGTGACTTTAAAGACAAGATAACATCAAGCTTGTCCGAGCTTCCTCCTCTTTGCAAATGTGGAAACATTCTGCGGCCAGATGTTGTCTGGTTTGGAGAACCGCTTCCTCAAGACGTATGGCAGGATGCTATGCTTCAAGCTAGTTCCTGTGATGTAATGATAGTCGTTGGTACCTCGCTTGCAGTCTCTCCTGCTAATCTATTACCTGTTTATGCCAAGCAAAATGGAGCAACGATAATAGAGGTAAATCCAGAGGAAACACCAATGTCATCTAGTATGGATCTCTCTCTTAGATCATCTGCTGCAAAGGCATTACCTGAGCTTATCTCTATAGTTTCAAAATAGTAAAATCTGAAAACAGAATTCTCGTGGCTAGCATGTCTTAAAAAGAAACGTACTAGTTGTTATCTTGGATACCTGAAATCCAGTAGTGTTGTACCCAGCAAGTCCATATTCCTACTTAACATGAGTGCTTATTGGTCTACCGTGTGTGCTGGGTACAAATTTTTTCCATCCTGTAAGGCAACGGACCCTAATTTTAGACACATACATCTTAGGGTGTTTTCATTAATTTCTGCCTCCATAACTTTATTCCACACTGATAATCTCTCCAGTTTCACCATCGATCCTTAGTTTTCTAGCACGCTCGCCTGATGATGAACGAGTCTCTCCTTCCACAAACCAAATTCCATTCTTAATGCCTGCCACTTTGATATTTTTAACGTCATGGTGTTGTTGTAAAAAATTTCTTGCTATCTCTTCAACCTTTTTATTGTCTATTCCCATCAAGTCCTCACCTAATTCAATTTTTATCTAACTGAGTAACAATCTTATATATTTTTGTATGGTAGATTGTTCTATAACAATCTACCATACTTCAATAAATATCGACTTTACAGAGTAGAGTAGTTGGTAGCAAGGGGAACTATAGAGGCAACGCAAGCGGAAGAAATAGCAATAAAATTTCTACGGCAACATTATTCTGTGATTAAAGCAGAAAAGTCAGTCTTGGGAGATGGTGAAAGGGTCTGGATGATTGATGTCCTGGCTTCATCATTTGATAACCAAAAAAAGATAGAGGTAAAAGTAAACGCTAGGACTGGCATGATTGTAGAATGGCATTAAGAATACTCATTTATCACATTCGCAAACTTTTACCTCTCTAAACTCTAAAATATTTTTGTAACACAAGTTTAGAAGATTATGATGTTGCCAACATTGGAAATAGTTAAAACTACAATCGTTATGGCATTGTGATGGAACATTATAATGAACAGCGTAAGTTAGCTTTAGTATCATGTTTGGAAGTTGTCTTAATGAGCAAGACGATTTAGCCAATTTTTTTAAAATAATGGAAAGTTAGACTATCTCCCTCATTCATGCCTATCGTACTTGCTGCATGCCGTTCTATTATCTTCTTCATCTCTTCTAATGTTGGTTCTTTCTCAGTCATAAGAAATTCTTCGGATTCTTTCAATCTCACGTTTTTCTAATTCCATTATTTCATTACTAACTGTTTTTTTTCGTGATTTAAAGTTAGATTTCGAACAATCATGAGGTAGATTCGTAATAGGATCTAATGGAATTGGTTTATCCGTTTGAGATTTTGTGTTATTATCAAAATAGATCTCCTCTTGGCATCTGAAGCATTTGTATATTTTTTTCACGTAAGGATTTAGCATTACACACCTTTAGAGATTTTAATCTTCTGGATGTTACCTTTGGTTGATAATTTTTCTTTTGCTACAAGTCTTCGCTTGTGATCCGTGTGTAGAATTCTCTAATGGTCTGGATTTTTGTATCTGTTTCTCTTAAAGATAAATTATAGAAATCAAATGGAAAGGTAGGACTTTGCTTGTACATTTCCATCATCCGCGATTGATTATCCTGAAGTTCCTTAATCATCTCTATACAATTGGTACGCAGGAAAGATTTGATATCCGATTGGTGAAGTTCACCCAATGCCACCATCTTATCATAGTATAGAACTTCAGTACTTAATTCCTTTGGCACACTTTAGTGATAACAGGAGCTAAAATTATCTAGTTATTACACAAATTCGGGGGCTAGCCAATCTACTACCTTTTCTAGATTTTTAGAGTGCAAAATTACCTTGATTGGACCCATGGGAGACTCTTCTGCCTCATCGCATATAGCTACGACATCTACGTAGGCTGCCTGCTTGTTTAGATAAAACCAAGTGGTATCCTCCTTGGTATTGTATCTCATCTGTCTCCTGTAGACTCTGTTAGCCTTACGGCTTCGAACCGTTTCCTGAATCTTGGAAAGCGAATGTATATCTCTTGAAGTTGCTTTCATGCTGCCCTCTCTAAATTCGTAATCCGCGTTCAAAACTACATTTGACACTGCGTGTCTTACCTTGTCTGGATCTTCTGATGGATTGACTGCGGCGTATACCTCTATCTTGCAGGCAACCTCTGGGTTCTTCACTTTATCCAGCCTTTTATGATATCATATGCCGTATCAACAAGCTGTTCAATTGTCATATTGTTGTTAGAAATTGTTTCATCTGCAAGTGCAATTGGCTCACTCATACCTACTCCAATCTCTCTAGAATCTCGCTTTGCAAAATCCACTCGATCTGATGGGTCATCAGACCTGCCGCGGCCCGTAAGAAAATTAAATCTCTTATCGCCAGATGCATGGATAGCAAGAACCTTGACAGTTCCCATATCTTTTAAGACACTTACTTCTGCAAGTGACCTAACCCCGTCTACAATTATAACATTAGATTTTGAGTTTATTATCTGATCTCTAATGAGTTCGGCCACAGCCCCAGGACCATTTTTTTCTCTTAGCTCAAGCATCAGCTTACCAAGATTTGCACCATTTGGGTCTATCTTTCTTCTTTTGGCTTCTGCCCTTACAGCATCACCCATTGTTATCTTGTCAAATCCTTTAGATTTTAGAGCTTCAGCTATTGTGGTCTTTCCGGCACCAGGCATTCCTGTTAAACATACGATAAGTTTAGGCACATCCACAAGCTCCCACCTTCTAATCTATGAAGTTACCGGAAATCGTTATACACTATGCATTCTGAATTCTTCTAATGCGAACATTTGTGGCAGCAGAGATTCGTAACGAGGATCTTTTAAATTCGATAGCCAAGATGCAATCAGATTTTAAGATAAAGGCTACTCCTGTAAACAAGCAAAACATGCATTTTACCTTGCTTTTTCTAGGTGAGATAACAGATGATATGGCAGAAAATGTCAAAAAGGCGCTGGCTGCCATTTCATTCAATCCAATTGAGGCAAACTTTACTCATGCTGGTTCGTTCCCAAATCCAAGATCTCCACGTGTGATTTGGATAGGAATCGACGAAACAGCTTCAAAGAAGCTAGTAGAACTTGCATCCCAAGTTGAAGAAAAACTTGCTCCCCTTGGATTCAAAGCTGACAAACCCTTCAAACCCCATCTTACCGTATTTAGAATCAAACAAAAGGTGGATGACATTTCGAATATCTTGGACAAATTTAAGACTGTAGAGCTGGGAAAAGACACCATAACTGAGCTAAAATTTAAGAAAAGTATCTTAACTCCAAGCGGCCCGATATACTTTGATTTGCAGGTGGTAAGCGCGAAATGACCCAAGTTTTAGGACAAGCAAGGAAGATCTCAGTTCCTACAAAACAAGAGGAAGAAAAAATGAAGACACTTTCAGATTTTTTGCTAAATCTAGTAAAAGAAGAGGCCTCAAAGTATATCCAAGTTGTTTCTGTCGAACTAGGGGGATCATACGCAAAGGGGACCTGGCTTAGAGGTCAGATGGACCTAGACATTTTTGTCAAGCTTAAAAAAGAAACAGATGAAAAAACGTTTGAAGAAATCGGCAAGAAAATAGGATTCAATTCCATGAAAAAATTCAAACCGTATGTAAGGTATTCCGAGCATCCGTATGTCGAAGCAGAAGTCAAAGGGATACGAGTAAACGTTGTTCCATGCTATGATGTAGAAAAAGGGCAGTGGAAGAGTGCTGCCGACAGGTCGTCATTTCATACTAGATTTATTCTGGAGACACTTGACCAAGCAAAAAAAGATGAGGTACGACTGCTCAAAAAGTTCCTAAAAGGCGTCAACATCTACGGTGCGGAGATAGCCAAAGAGGGTTTTGGGGGTTATGTTGCCGAGGTATTGATTCACCATTATGGAAGCTTTACAAGCCTTCTTGAAGCAGCCTCTAACTTTACGCAGGGGCAAGTTATCGGCAGCCCTACCAAGAAATTTGATAGTGCCATTGTGCTCATAGACCCCATTGACAGTAACAGAAACCTTGGAACTGCAATATCAACGCAAAATATAGGAAGATTCATACTTGCCGCAAGAGCCTTTCTAAAAAAACCATCACTTACATTTTTCACAGGAAAGAAAGTAACTCCAAATGCAAAAAATTTGAAAAACACAATAATTGTAAAATTCAACTACAAATGGAGAAGCCCTGACATAATTTGGGGCCAGGTAAAGAGGGGAGCAACTGCACTTGCAGGTCAGCTTGAGCTTTCAGGGTTTGAGGTGCTACGCAAGAGTGCCGTAACTGATGAAAAATCAGAAGCTGCAATGCTCTTCCTTTTGGGATCTACTATTATTGAAAAATTCATGGTAAAGAATGGTCCTGATATCTACAGGAGATCAGACTCGGAGAACTTTGTTGCAAAAAATTCCAAAAACATGCTTACCTGGATTGATGATAACGGAAGAATTCTATCGATGAAGGAAAGAGATTTTTATGATTCAAAAAAGTTCCTACAGTTCCTTTTGAAGAAAAATCTATCACAATCAGGCATACCAAGCGGAATAGGCTCAGATATCAGGCAAGGATTCAAGATACTTGACGGAAAGCAAGTTGCAAGCAAATCCATTAAAAAGGCTCTGGCAGAGTTAACCTCTACCGATGGACTCGTCTTCAATTCCCGTAAGTAAGCTTGTACACGAACCATATTCTCTTATTCTGGGGTATCCAAGAGCCACAAAAAGAGAGCTTACAAAGAGACTTGGTGAGCTCAAAAAACTTGGAATCAAAACTGTCTCATTTGAAGGCAAGACTATTCTAAACAATATTCCCGTCCTAGGCAAAGGCTACGTGGGCGTTGTAGTGTTATCGAGGAAAGGAAAAAAAGAGGTAGCCCTAAAGATTCGCCGAATAGATTCAAGCAGGTCAGATATGGAAAGCGAAGCAAAACTTCTAAAGCTGGCAAACAAAGTAAATGTGGGTCCAAAGCTAATCGATAGTAGCAAGAATTTCATAATAATGGATTACGTTGAAGGAAAAAAGATAATCGATTGGGTAAAGGAGTTAAAGGGTAGGGGTAGTGCCGCAAAGCTCAAAGCTACAGTAAGAAAGGTGTTAGAAGATTGTTACAATCTTGACAAGATCCATCTAGATCATGGAGAGTTGAGCTATATACACAAGCATGTTATCATTGGAAGTGCGCCCTGCATAATTGACTTTGAAAGTGCAAGTACAAACAGGCGAACCTCTAATGTTACTTCCGCTACCCAATCAATTTTCATCGGTTCAGCTCTTTCTAATCTAGTTAAAAAAATCATGAAAGTACCTAGTAGGAAGAGGCTGATTGTTTCTCTAAGAAAGTACAAGCATGACCATTCAAGAAAGAACTTTGATGATGTCTTGAAAACTTTGAGGCTGCACAAGATTTGAGCTTGCTAGATATCAAGACAAATGCGCTCAAGCTCTCCTTAGCGCTGATTGGTTCTGCGTTTGTAGTTGAATTTTCCATTGGAATATTTTCAAACAGTCTTGCACTTATCACGGATAGCATTCATGCAATACTAGATTCTATAGTTACAGCAATACTTTTGATTGCAGCGCGGTGGGCAACAAAACCGCCGGACCGAGAGCACACATACGGACATGGAAAGATAGAAACTATGGGCAGCTTCATAGGCGGAATTATAATTCTCGTTATAGCCTGCTTTTTCATCTACGAGGCAATTTCTAGATTTTACGAACCTCGTCCTACAGTATTGCCCGGTATGCTTGCAATAGGAGCTGCAGTTTACACTTTGTGCACAGACACAGCAAGAGTGGGGATCTTAAGAAAGGCAATGAAAAAGGCTGAAGGTTCTACTCTGCGAGTTGACTTTTACCATGCCTTTATGGATATTGGTTCCACCTCTGTTGCACTTGTAGGCATAGTACTTGTAATCATGGGATTCTACCAAGGAGACTTTATTGCTGCACTAATCTTGGGAGGTCTTCTTGCCGCGCTTAGTTTAAAACTAATTTACAGAATGGGACTTGAGCTTACAGATGCTGTTCCTGAAAGTATGGTCAGAAAAGTACACGATGTTGTAACTGGTACAGAAGGGGTGATGAAGACAGAGTCTGTGCAGATGCGAAGGTCTGGCAGCGATATTTTCGCCGACGTTAAGATATCATTAAGCGGGGCTTCAAGTTTTGAAGAAGCACACAAGATTAGTGCCAATGTAGAAAAAAACATCAAAAATACTATTGCAAATTCTAGGGTGACTGTTCACTTTGAACCAACCTGGAAAGACGTTCCTATAGATTATGTCATAAACAATGTGTCTTCGGCTGTGAAAGGAGTAGAAGGAATACACAATATCAGCTTTTCAACAGCAAAAGAGGGACTCTTCATAAGCTTGCATGTGATGGTTGACAGAAATATGTCACTTGAGGATGCACACAAAGTCTCAGATGAGATTGAGGATCAGATTAGAAAATCAGTTTCAAATGTGAATCACATTACGATTCATCTAGAACCATATGTCTCAATCCCAAAGATCATTCCTGTTGAGGATCTTACGATAGAAGAACAGGTAGCAAATATTATCAAAGATTACCCAAAGGTAAAGAAAATTGGCAGGGTCATAACATTCCAGCTTCAAGATATTTTCAAGGTTGACATAGACTGCTCATTTGAGAAAAATCTTACAGTAGAAGAAGTTCACGATATAGTATCTGAGATAGAAAATAAGATCAAAAATCAAATTAAAAACGCCATAATAACTATACATCCTGAGCCAAGCTGAGATGAACCAACAAGATGGTGTGAGATTCCTACTAAAGGACCCAATACTGGGTAAAATTATTGACAACGTGGGCGATTATTCCCTAAAGAGAAGAAACCATCATTTTGCAGTTCTTGTAGAATCTATAATATCGCAGCAGCTTGCTACCAAGGCAGCCGAAGCAATATTCCGGAGATTCACAAAGCTCTACCCAAAGTTTCCAACTGCGACCCAAATTCTTGCTACCAGAAAATCAAAGCTTCGAAAAACAGGAATATCAGGCATGAAGATTGACTATCTAAAGGATCTAGCAAGAAATATCGAAGAAGGCAAGCTGAAGATAAAATCGCTACCAAAGATGAGTGATGAACAAGTAATTGAGCAACTTACTCAGATTAAGGGTATAGGAAGATGGACTGCAGAAATGTTTCTGATTTTCTCTCTTGGAAGGCAAGATGTATTGCCAGTTCATGATCTTGGATTACGGAAAGGCGTACAGTTTGCTTTTTCGTTGCCTCAACTTCCAAAACCAAAAGAAGTTGAAAAGTTCGGAGAAAGATGGAAACCGTATCGAAGTATAGCGACTTGGTATCTTTGGAAGAGTTTGCAAAAATTTGACAGGATTGGATGATCCTACTTATTAGGTAGAATCACATAATTTTTGCCACGACATCAGTCATAAATCCTGATGCACAGGAGTCAATCGGACGTAGAAAAGAATTCTATACTGGCGAGAAGGTAGACAATTTTCTAAAAAAGCACGGTGTACCAAAATCTGAGCGAGCTATGCGTAGCTTGATTGCAATGGGACTTGGCAAGAATGATGGCGAATTAGACACGGAAATTGTAAAAACGTTGGAGCATGTGTATTTTCAGGAACATTCACAGCAGATTAACATCAGAGACAAGGCTAATGGAACTCTAATAGTGTCAATTAGGAAGTAGTGGGCTATTTGATGGGTTTGACCTTCTTGAGGATCTCTACGTTGTGCTCGTGAACAGTTCTCCTGAACTTATCTATCCTAAGATGTAATTTTCTCATCCGTTTTCTGGTCAGACCTGCTGATCGGATTTCGCCCATGCTCATCCTGTGCCAACCTTTGGTTTTGCAGAACCTGGAGATAAAACGACTGGCTTTATGAATCTGCGATTGTTGTTGAAAGTTGTCTTTGCTTCGGATTCATTTGGTGATTTGACAAGCTTTTCGTCAATTGTCATTACTTGCTCGATCTTCATTTCTAAATAGTATTTAGAATGGCATAGATAAATCTAATTTGGTAAGGTCAGTAACAGATTATTCTGTAATAATCGCAAAATACCAAAAAGTGTAAAAATTAAGAATTAGTGGGTAATTTCTGGTACAGTGGTCTCAGAAAGGTCGGTTAGTGTAAAAACGAACCTAGAACCTTCAAATTCGGTAGTACCTTCCCTCTCCCAGTTTACCTTGTATGATTTGGTCAGATGACCGCCCACTATTGAAATTGTTTTTGGTACTGCCTCAAAGAGCCTTTCGACCTTGTCTTTGTCTTTGGTCATAATAAGGGATCTTCGTCTTTTCATAAGATACTTGATAGCCACGTTCTTGTGCTGATGCCCTTCTACCTCAATCTTCTCATTTCCAAGATCTATGGTAAATTTTCGCTTTCCCATGTTATACGAATAGGGAATATCGCTACAAAAGACGGCTTGACAACTCAACATTAGCAACAAGATTGTAAATTATGACAAAACTAGCCAGAACCAACTCATAGTGGGGCCGGTGGGAGTTGAACCCACGACCTCTAGCACCCCAGGCTAGCATCATAACCAAGCTAGACAACGGCCCCTCAAGTTGCTGGCTATAGTTGAAATTATTAAATTGTGGGATTGGGTTCTTGCTAAGAATTTGTGGCCTGAAAACTAAAGCCACTTTTCCAATCTTTCTCGCTCAAATTTTTCCTTTTCAGAAAAATAATCTGCTGATGGAGGTTCTAGCTGAGTCAATGGAGCTGGCGTCGCAAACATGTCAACTTGAAGATATCCCGCGGTCTGCTTGCCTGTTTCTAAAAAGCATCCACCCTTTCCATCAAAGGTTGCGCTTTCCTGTTCTTGTTTTATCTGTGCTATGATGTTTCTTGCAATAGTTACTCCTTCGGTTTCCGCAAAGATTCCTGCCTTTGGTACTGCTATCTTATCAGTTACCATTATCTGATTTACATCCCCTATCGCATACACATGGTCATATCTTGTTTTGCAGGTTCTATCCACTTCGATAAACTTGCCCGCTTGTGCAAACCCCGACTCTACTACCACCGCTGGGACCTTGTGCGGAGGAACTGCTACCAGAAGATCAAAAGTTGTTTCACCATTTTCAAATTTTAGCTTGTTTGGCTCCACTACTACTGTTTTGTGATTACCATGAAACTCTATCTTTTTAGATTGTAGAATTTGCAGGATCTCCTCGCTTACCTGAGGCCCACCTGCAGGAAGTGTGATGGGAGTTGGGCTGTAGAAATCTATTTGGATAGAATCGCTTGCTCCAGATTCTTCGAGAATTGATCTTATGAGAAGAGCCGCTTCGTATGGAGCAGGAGGACATTTGTAGGGAAGGCCCATAATTGCTATTGCTATTTTACCTGATTTCATTTGTCGTATCGAATCGCGAATTTTTAACACATCCTTTAGCTCATACAGTACAAGCCCATTTTCTTGAAGGCCTGGAATCTGTTCAGGGGCAAGATCAACACCTAGCGCTATTATTAGATAGTCATAGTGAAACCGTCGATATTTCGTTCGCACAGTCTTGTTGTCGGGGTCTATCTTTACCACTTCTTCGTTGGTAAATTCAATGCCTTTCTTTGTGATCTTTTCCAGAGGTCGTTTAGAAAATTCAAATTCTCTTGTTCCACTGAGAATCCAAAGTTTCACTAGGTCCATCATGAACCAATCTTTTTTGTCTATTATTGTGATTCGTATATCATGTGGAAGGTTTTCTCTAAGTTCATTTGCAGCCGCAAGTCCTCCAAATCCTCCACCTAAAATTACGATGTTCGTTGGTCTTACGCCAGAACACCAGCTTATCTTTCTTGAGCAGTAGGTCTTATTGTTATCTCATTTACATTCATGTGTGATGGGGATTCCAACGCAAAAAGTATCGAGTTTGCAATATCTTCTGATTTCAGGGCTTGAATTGATTTTGAATGTTTTACAAAAGATTCTAGTGACTTGTCAGTGATGGTGTTTGTGAGCTCAGTATCTACTATTCCAGGTTCGATTGTTGTAACACGAATATTGTTTCTTGTAGAGAGTTCTTGTCTGAGTCCTTCGCTAAATGCCCGAACTGCAAATTTTGTTGCACAATACACACTACCAGAAGCAAAGACCACTCTGCCTGCTATCGATGATATATTTACAATGTGACCAGAATTCTGCTTGATCAAATGTGGGATTGCAGCAGCGGTACAGTACAAGACACCTTTGATGTTGACATCAACCATCTGCTCCCACTCGTCTACCTTGAGATTCTTTACAAAACTCAAAGGCATGAGGCCAGCGTTATTGACTAGAATATCTAGCCTGTTCCACTTTTTTGTTGCAGAATTTATCAGGTTATCACAATCGCTGCGTTTTGTTACGTCACAAGAAACAATGATACATTCACCACCAATCTTTTCTATCTCTTTTTTAAGCTGTTCTAATCTTTCCACCCTTCGTGCTCCTGCAGCTACCTTTGCGCCAGCCTTTGCTATTGCCAAAGAAGTTGCATATCCTATTCCACTACTTGCGCCCGTTACTACAGCTACCTGACCCTTTATCATATGGGATTCATTTTCATCACAAGACTTTGCGTAAATAAGTTTTGTCAATTAAGACACTGGTTACTGTAAGTATCATTGTTCCTTAACACTAATTTAGGATCATTATCAGGCTATAATTATGGAACAGTTTAACTGCGCATATTGCGGCGAAAAACAAGATCTGCCCTTTCAGTGTAACTATTGTAATGACAAATTCTGTGCCGAACACAGATTGCCAGAGGATCACAGGTGTGTAAAACTATATCAGATAAGGTCAAAAAAATTTGGTGAAAACAAGGTTCAAAGAAAAAAGGGCATAGGAAGGCAGAGCTTCATTAGACGAATCTTAGGTAAATTCGGCTAGTACAGAGCTTTTTCTGGGTTTAGTTTTGAAACTTTTGACTGATAAAACAACGCTATTGCTAATGCCAGCAAAACTCCTGCAGTTAGCCAGTGAGCAACATGCATTGTAAGATATGCTATTCCAAATCCTACGCACATGACAGCTTGGCTCAAAAGTTTGATCCAGTTTGAGATCTTGGCACCTCTGCAGGCCATCTCGATAATAAGCAGGCCTACAACAGGATAGAGAATGATGAGAAAGTAACTGCCAAAGTCTATGCTGTAATCCATAATACTTCACAGAATCTTGTCTCTAATTTTTAGTCTTCCCAGCTTATCTTCATGGCTATCTTCTTACCTATGAGAGCGCTGGCATTCTCAAACGGCAAGGTTGCCACATCTTCTGCCTCAAATGGCCCATATGTATGAAGGTCTGTACCCATTATCTTGTCTATAGGTTTGAGGAATCGTACCACCACAGATCTAGTTCTATGATTTCTGGCTACTGTCTCAAGAAGTTTTAATCTGCCATTTAGTGTTGCGGAAAGAATAGTTTCTTTGCGTAGTCGGAGCTCATCTTCAGAATCTATAATGAATCTCTCTTCGTCAAGGAGATTTGAATAATCAAGTTCATCCGAGTTTTTAGCTTTTTCAATTCTA